>CAZOVL010000001.1:0-120062 GCA_964583185.1 uncultured Bacteroides sp.
ATGTATAAAAATATTTATTCATATCTTATTTTTCGCATTGAACAGATTAATGATTATTTTAGCTCATCCTTTAAAATGAGTTTACTTATGAAATTATATTTTATCAGACATACTTCTGTTGATGTACCGGAAGGAGTTATATATGGTCAAACAGATGTTCCATTAAGAGCTAGTTTTGAACAAGAAGCAGAAATAGTTTCTTCCAAAATTCAAGACCTTGATTTTGGAGCTGTTTTTGTCAGCCCCTTAACTCGATGTGTACGACTAGCCGATTACTGTGGATATAAAGAAGCAATCCGAGATGAACGCATCAAAGAGATTCATATGGGAGACTGGGAGATGAAATCGGTAGGTAAACCGACTAGTTTTCGTGAGGTTCATAAAGAGTATAATCTACTAACCACACAACCACCCAATGGTGAATCGTTTAGTATGTTATATAATAGAGTTAGTGAATTCATTAATGAAATTAAACAACTGAATCACGAGGTAGTTGCCATTTTTGCTCATGGGGGTGTATTAGCCTCGGCACAAGTATATAGCGGTGATTTATTACCACACAACATTTTAGACGGTTTAGCTCCTTATGGTGGAATTATTCAGATAGAGGTATAACACACTTCATTAAATCTGAATAACTAAGCAGCTGTTCAATAGTTGTTGCAGTAAAAGTTTCCTCTGAAGGTAAATATAAGGTAAAACTATTTTGAGCAACACTGATGTAGGCCTCAGATTGAATTTCATTATTACTCAATATCCCTTTTCTCAAAAGTGCTTTATGAAGCATAAAATAAGGAGCATCTTCACCTTCTATTCTTATTGCCCAATGATAGTTATGTTGCACTTTAAACAAACCGGATTCAGAATCAAAAACCACCCCTTTAATCTTTAAAAACCGATTCAATTGCCCCGATAAAGATAAATCTTCCGGAGTTCCTACAACTATTTCTGTTGGGCTCATAATCGCCATCTTATCGCATACCTGCAAAGCTAAATCCAAATCGTGTGTGGAAAACAGAATGGTTTTCTGCATCTGTTGTGCCAAATGTTGGAGCAACTGCATCAACTCAATTTTACTGGGATAATCCAAAAAGGAGGTGGGTTCATCTAATAAAATAATTGGTGTTTGTTGTGCCAAAGCTTTTGCTATCATCACTTTTTGTTTCTCTCCATCGCTTAATGTGGCAAATATGCGATGAGTCAGAGATTGAACACCCACCATTTCAATTACCTCTACTACAATTTTATCATCTTCTTTTGATAGAGACCCCCAATAATTTGTATAAGGACTACGCCCCATAGCCACCATCTCTTTTACTGAAATATTGTAAACTGAAGGACGTTCCGTTAATACCACACTTAATAAAGTAGCCAGCTTTTCTTTTCTAATTTCGTTAATATTTTCACCTAAAAGCTCAACTATTCCACCGTGCATCGGCTGTAGCTTACTTATGGTTCTCAACAAAGTGGACTTTCCCACTCCATTCGGCCCAATTAAACACGTCAACTCACCGGCATAAATGGATGCGGTGATTTGATGGGCTATTTTAGAAAACTCTTTCTTGTTTTCATAGCCAATAGTTAATGAGTTAATTCGAATGGCAGGTTGGCTCATAAGTGTTTTTTTTATTATCAGACCTAAAGTTGCTAATAATATTGTAATTTTGTGCAACAAAAGAATTTACAATCACAAATATACCAACAAATAGCGATTGTATAGGTTCCATTATAATTGTTTCTTTGCACTTAAATAAGCAGGACTATGGGTAAAATAGCAAAATACGTAGCATCCAATCGAATGATTGACCTGATTGGAGATAATTACTCCTTTCTTCACGTGATGAGCCGATTTGGGTTATCTCTTGGCTTTGGTAGTAAAACTATAGAAGAGGTATGTAAAGAAAACGACGTGGATTGTGCCACCTTCTTAACGGTTATAAACTTTATTGAAGAGGGTTCCTGTCGCATAGATGAAACTGCTGAATTATCAATACCTACATTAGTGAATTACTTAAAAAACTCACACTCCTATTTTTTGGACTTTGCATTACCAACCATTCGAGAAAAGCTAGTAAAGGCTATTTCAGGAGATGAAAAAAGTGATATAGACTTCTTAATTATCCAGTTCTTCGATAACTATATGCAAGAGGTAGATAAACACATGGGTTATGAAGACCACACAGTATTTAAGTATGTAGAGGGTCTGTTAAAGGGCGATATACTAGATAACTATACCATATCCACCTATTCCAAACATCACGACTTAGTGAATGAGCGCTTAAGAGAATTAAAAAACATCATCTTAAAATATCGCACATCTGAAAGTAACAACAATCAAATGTTTGCTGCTTTATTCGACATCTATAGTTGTGAAGCAGAACTAGAATCTCATTGTAAAGTAGAAGATTATATTTTTACTCCTGCCATTTTGGAGCTAGAAAAAAAGATAAAAAAGAATGAAAAATAAACAGACACTTCATATAGCCATAGCCGAAAGTTCTGTCATTATTCGGGGCGGTTTATCAACAGCTCTAAAACAGTTACCCAATCTTAATTTTCAAATTGTTGAACTAGCTACTCCACAAGCACTTAAGGTATGTTTGGATACCCAGTCTATAGATATTCTTTTTATTAATCCCCATTTTGATTCTTTCTTTGATGTAGACTCTTTTAAAGATGAATATAAAGGGAAAAAGATTCATCTAATAGCACTACAAACAACTTTTATTAATAATAGCATTGTTAGTAAATACGATCAGAGTATCTCTATATTCGATGATCTAAAACAGTTAAGTAGCACCATAGATAAATTACAAAACATTTTACCCGACACGGAATTGGATGATTCTTTAAGCGATCGGGAAAAAGAGATCTTGATTTGTATTGTTCGTGGAATGACAAACAAAGAAATAGCCGATTATCTGAACATATCCATTCATACTGTGATTACTCATCGTAAAAACATCACAACCAAACTACAAATTCATAGCGTATCAGGATTAACCATATATGCTATAGTTAATAAACTTATTTCTCTGGATGAGATAGATGTAATTGATTAATTACATCTATTCTTCTATCGGAGTTAGCCGAACCAAGAAATTATAATAATCGCCTTCAAGCAGCTTCTCTGCCTTGAACTTATAATAAGTTGCAGCTCCTTCTAAGGTTTCAAAATCGAGATATAACCACGTATATGGCTCTCCCTTTACCTCGCCATATTGAAGAGAGAATTCTACCTCTCCAAAATAATGATCATCGTCTTTATTAAAAAGTAAACTGCCATCTTCTTGTTCATACAGATAACTTAAATTACTAGAATCCATCAATACACTACCTCCGGGAGCTAATAACTGACGGGCTCTCTGAAAGAAAAAAGGAAGATTTTCTAAGTGTCCAATGATTCCCGATCCGTTCATTAGCATTAAAATGGTATCGTATTTTGCTTGAAATGTAGTATCAAAAAAGTTTATTGTACGAGCTGATATTCCTTGCTCTCTCATCACTTCCACAGACAGTTCAGACACATCAATGGCCTCAACACTCTTTCCCATCTGTTGTAAAGCTAAAGCATGACATCCACTACCGGCTCCCACATCTAATATCCTCCCTTGAGCTAATTTTAAGGCCTCTTGTTCCACTGAAGGCATTTCATCAAAGCCTCTGAATAGAAAATTAACCGGCATCTCATCTTCCTCGAATTCAGGGGAGAAAACTCGTAAGATATCTGCTTTTTTATTGAAATAAAAATCTTTGATGGCACACCCCATTGGGTCTTTATCTGCCGATAGAGTTGTTTTATTCATAAATGATATAGCCCTTAACCCCAACTGAAGTTCAGGAGGGCTAAGGACTATTTAGTATTAAGTTCTGTAATTAAATTATTTCTTTAAGGGCAACACTTCAATCCAATAATTATCCGGATCGTTTATGAAATATAATCCCATATCGTGATTCTCATAACAAATAACTCCCATCTCTCTATGATATTCCCTGGTTACATCATAATCTCCGGGAACTCTTAAACAAAGATGAAACTCATTTTCACCTAAATCATAGGGTTGTGGATGATCTCTTAACCAAGTCAGCTCCAAAAAGAAACCGGTTGTTTCATCTGTAAGATAAACCAAAACATAAGAACCATCTTTAGCCTCTTTACGGTGATGCTCTTTTAAGCCTAAGGCTTTATCGTAAAAAGCAAGACTTTTATCTAAATCGGTTACGTTTATATTAAAATGATCAAAACGTGCTTTAATAGGATTTGACATATAAATAAGATATTAATCGATAAAACTTTTTTTATTTAACCCAAACATTGGTGATTTCTCCAATGTACATTTTATGCAATTGCTTACCTATCCATTCCTCTTTCAACTTATCATCAACCAAAGCTTCGGGAGTTAATGTTTGCGACACCATTTTCTTACACTCAATGATTAGCCAAGCTTCTGAAAACGCCTTTGCTCCATTAGGAGTGGTTATTGGAGTCAGTCCTGTTGCTTTCACTTTGTCTACATTTTTACCGGAGTTACTACCTGTATACTGTAATTGCTCACGATAGGCTTCGGTATAGAATGAAATGGTGTAATAATCGCCACGTTCCATCAACTGATAAGTAAAACGTGTGGGATAGATAAAACAAGTAGCTGTTGGACGCTCATAAAGACGTCCCAAACCACCCCAACTGGCAGTCATCATATTAAATTGTTGAGAATCTCCGGCAGTTATTAACATCCAGTCTAACTCCAGCATTTTTATGATGTTTCCTGGAATCTTATGAGGATCAACTGACGTAAAACCTGTTAATGTGGCAGGCTCTGCTTTAGTGGCAGGAGTTAAAGCCACCATAGGAGTAGCAGTAGGCTCCACCTCTTTTACTACAACCGGAACGGTAACAGGCACTTGAACAACTTCTTGAGTTTGTACAGGAACTACAACAGGAGAATCAACCGTAACCGGAGTAGATAAATTACTAACAGTGGCTACAGGAGCTTTTTCCAAAGTTACATTAGAGCTTTGTCCAAGTGCTAAAGCAGCTTCTTCAAAGAGCTTATCCATATAATCAACAGTATGAATACGGAACTTAGCCAACCCTCTGGACAGTCTCGTTTTTTTCTTATTCAACGCGTGTTCATCTGTAATCCACTCTTCAGCAGGATAGACCTCTTCTTCGTAGTTATATTTTATACGCTCAATGTTTATTTCACAAGCCTGATCGGAACATTTTACAACAACATTATATTCCATCAATGAACGGTCTAGCGATAAGAATGAAGATTGAAACACTAAATACTCTTGTCCTAAACCTGCAATCTCACCTTTCTCCTTATTGGAAAAGAGAACACGACCATTCTGCTCACCTTCTTTTAATTTTTTTTCCAACCAGTTTAGCATCCGGTCATAAATTACGCCTTTATCAACTCCTTTCACGGAGTAATCTCTTGAGAAAACCACTTTCCCATCAACTACAGGAACGGCACCCTCCAGGTATTTTCTATCGTCAGCCTTTAAGCTAAAAGAAAATGCTGCCATAAAAACAAACAGCATTGCATACTTCAATGACTTCATATTATTCTATTTTAAATTGTTGTCCTTTCTCTGTTATCGTTAAGAATCTCACTTTTTGTTGCTCTGCCACTTCTTTAAAAGCATTTGCGGCATCATATTGCCTACCAAAATGCATAGGTCCAAGTACTTTCACTTTTATTGCTTCAATAAACTGTTTTGCACCTCTATCATAATCGGTACCCATTCTGTTATCTACCGGGAACATAGCTAAATCAATTACAGGAACCTCTTTTTTTAAGTCGGCTAACTCTTGTAAAAAGTTATTCTCAGCTATCGTACTCTCCTCTTTTGGAGATTCATCGGCCCAATGCCAGTTATTTAAATCGCCTGCATGAAAAATACTTTTATTTTCCAAAGTAATCCAGAATGAAACTCCGGAATCGGTAGAACCAAAAGCTTTAACGCTTAATAATTCATCTTTAAAAGTATCTCCTTTAGCTAAAAAAATAGCATCCTCTTTAGTGGCTAGCTTCTCATCTAATATATCGTGACCAAAAAGATAAGTAATCTCAGGGTGAATGTCTTTCCACGTCAATATTTCGGGATTAAAATGATCGCCGTGGCTATGAGTGGAGAAAACATAAATTGGAGTCTTTTTTTGAAGAAGACATTCAGATACAAACCCTTTTTCAAAAGTGGGCGTCTCAACATCTTTCCAATAATCAAAGATTAAAGTACACGTTTCAAACTCTAATGCAAAAGCACTATGAAAAATATAGGTTAATAGCATCTATGATTCTTAGTTTAATACTTTACAATAATACACAAAATAGTAAGTGAGACAAAAGGAATAGTTGTTTAATTTCAAGGAGCCAATCGATTTATAGTCCACTGATCTTTTTCGGTTAACTCATATAAAAAACGATCGTGTAACCTGCTAGGTCTTCCTTGCCAAAACTCTATGCGAGAAGGAACCACTCCATAGCCACCCCAAAATTCAGGACGTTCAATTTCTTTAGTTATCCAACGAGAGGATTCTTGCATAAACTTACGCAACAAAAAGAAACGACTGGGTATCGGTTTGCTTTGAGGAGAAATACGAGCCCCTATTCTGCTTCGATACGGACGCTTGTTAAAATAAGCATCAGAAACTTCTGAAGTCAATTTATGAGCCACCCCTTGAACGTGTACCTGTCTCTCCATTTCGTGCCACAAAAAAGTAAGTGCTATGTGTGGGTTTTGAGCCAACTGCATTCCTTTATTACTAAGGTAGTTTGTATAAAAAATAAACTCCTCATTTTCAACCCCTTTTAACAGAACGGTTCGTGAAGAGGGATGACCTTCCGAAGAGACCGTACTTACCAATACAGCTGTAGGTTCATTTACCTGAGTATCTATGGCTTGTTGAAGCCATTCATCGAAAAGAACAAAAGGATTAGCGGGTAAACTCTCTCTGGTGAGAGCTCCTTTGATGTAATCTTTTCGAATGGATTGCAATTCAGTTTTCATTTTTATCGATGTTCCTCCGGTAATAAAACCTCATTTTCCAATTTTTTATTCTCACTAAAATCCTTAATGTTTTGCAGCGTGGTATGAGCTATATTTGCCAAGGCCTCTTTGGTAAAGAAAGCTTGATGAGAAGTTACAATCACATTATTAAATGATAGAAGACGGGCTAACACATCGTCATCAATAATACTTTCCGATTTATCTTCATAAAAATACTCACCCTCTTCCTCGTACACATCTAATCCGGCACATCCTACTTGTTTATTTTTCAAGGCATCAATTAAGGCATTGGTATGGATTAGCTGACCTCGCCCCGTGTTAATAATCATCACTCCATCTTTCATTTTACTTATGGAATAGTCGTTTATTAAATATTTAGTCTCTTCAGTTAAAGGACAATGCAAAGAGATGATATCCGAACTATGATAAAGCTCATCCAATGTGGTGTACAACACCTTATTTTCTCTGGCAAAGTTATAATCCGGATAAGGATCATAAGCCAATATATTTACTCCGAAACCTCGTAGTATCTGAATCAGTATTTTAGCTATTTTACCCGTACCAATGATTCCTGCCGTTTTCCCGTGCATATCGAACCCCAATAAACCATTTAGTGAAAAGTTTCCATCACGAGTACGCCAAGTGGCACGAGGTATTTTACGATTTAATGCCAACATCAATGCAACCGTATGCTCTGCAACTGCATAAGGTGAATAAGCTGGCACTCGCACAACTTTTACTCCATAATCATATGCTGCTTTTAAGTCTACATTATTATACCCGGCACAACGTAAGGCTATTATTTTTACACCGTTTTGAGCTAAAGTTTTAATAATAGCCCGATCGGCCAAATCGTTTACAAAAATACAAACCGCATCAGTATCTTTGGTCAAAATAATATTGTTCTGATTCAAAGTACCTGTAAAGAACTTCATTTCGAAATTAAACTTTTTATTTCTTTCTTCGAAAGATTCTATATCATAAGGCTTAGCTCCAAAAAAAGCAATACGAATTTTCATATCATCTGTTATTTAATTGTAACTACAATAATTTATTAACAAATTGGTTAATTGTATTGTTCTTTTTTAAGTCTATTTTTCATTATAACCTCGCACAAATTAGTTGCTAAAACAACCAAAAGAAACACATAAAAACGATTACAATAAGGAAAAATAAGCCTTAAAAGCTTCCTAATACACTTATTTGTAATATCTTTGCCCATTCAAACTCAAATTGATGTAAATATGAGAAAATTAATTTTAAGTATTGTTCTAATCATAACTGTTTCACTTCCAACCTTTGCAGGAGGATTATTAACCAATACAAACCAGCATATTCTATTTTTAAGAAATATAGCTAGAGGTGCATCTACTGAAATTGACGCAGCCTATTCTAACCCGGCAGGTTTAGCTTATTTAAGTCGCAATGGGTTTCATTTATCTCTCAACGGACAAAGTGCATTTCAAACACGTACCATACACTCCACATTCAAACCCTTTGTAGGTTTTGGTGGGGAAGAAACTAAAATTTTTAAAGGAGAGGCGTCAGCACCATTTGTTCCTAGTCTTTTTGCTGCATATAAAACTGACAAGTGGGTATTTTCCGGACATTTCGCCATTGGAGGTGGAGGAGGAAAAGCCACATTTAATCAGGGATTAGCTTCTTTTGAATCACAAGTAGCCATGATTCCTTCAATGCTTGGAGATTTTCACGGAACCGATCAATATAGTGTAAATAGCTATATGAGAGGATCACAAATGATTTATGGCTTACAACTAGGTGCTACTTACAAAGCAACAGAACATTTTTCTGCCTATGTAGGGGTACGTGTTAATTATGTAACCAATAACTATACTGGTTATTTAAGAGATATTAAGGCGAACATAAAAGGTGGCCCAATGGTTAACGTAAGTGACTTTTTAACCCAATTATCCAGTACACTATTAGCTCAATCAGAAGCTGCCGCTCAAGACGGAGACACAAAAAAAGCTGAAGAGTATCTAAAGCAATCTCAAACAGCCAGTACTAAAGCACAATTAGCCGGAGACAAAGAGCTAGATGTAGATCAGACCGGTTGGGGAGCTACTCCTATTTTTGGTGTTCATTTTAATTATGGTAAATGGAATGTAGGTGTAAAATATGAGATGAACACAAAATTGAACATAGAAAACAAAACCAAAATAAACACTACCGGAGTGGCTGATTATGATCAGGGAATTAATACTCCTCACGATATTCCTAGTTTACTTTCCATAGGAGCTTCTTATCAAGTTTTACCTACATTAAAAGCATCGGTAGGATATCATCACTATTTTGACAAAAATGCAAAAATGGCAAATGGTAAACAGAAATTCATAAAGAATGGTACCAATGAATACTTAGGTGGTTTAGAGTGGGATGTAGTAGATTGGGCCCAACTAAGTGCCGGTATACAACGTACCCGTTATGGTGTGGGTGATAATTATCAAAGTGATATTAGTTTTGCTATTAGTTCTTTTTCTTATGGTCTAGGGGCAGGATTTAAAATTACGCCTAACTTAAAATTAAACATTGCATATTTTTGGACAGATTATAGTGATTATAATAAGGTGTCAGACAGCTATAATGGTATAAAATTACCCGATGGTACAGGAGTACCCGGTTCCGACAGATTTACTCGTACCAACAAAGTTTTTGGTATAGGAGCTGACTATACTTTTTAAGACACAAACACTCTTTATAGGATTCAATAATATATCCTGACAAAAAAGTCTCAAACAGATTTTAGTTTGAGACTTTTTTATTAAATTATTTTTTTGAGTAAAAACAAGAGTAAAAAAGGTCTAGGACCGAAGGCCTGTCGGTCTAGGAGAGAACAGTCGTCGGTCTAGGACCGAGGCCCCTTCAGTCCTAGACCGACAAAAAGTAGGGTAAAACACCCTATTTATTAAAGAAACCCTATTAAACAGGCACAGTTGAAGTAGAGAAAACCTGTGAAGATTACCGAACGCTTCTAGTTTCTCTTTTTGTTACAAACAGAGTGATAATACAAAATTTCTGATGATAGATTTTGATTTCTTCTTTTTGTAAAGAAAAAAAATGGATAACAAAAGAAACTTTCTACTTTTAGCTAAAGCATAAAGAAAAGAATGCAACTGACCGCTAAAAAGTACAAGTTATTTGATCTACAGTGAGTTTCCGTATTTTAGCCTAATTGTGTTCTATCTTAGTTTTGCCAAACGAACGTGTTTTTTCCATCCGATTTTTCTCTGGAAAAAATAGACAAAAACACTACATATCCCCTACCCAAGGAATATATAACTAGATCTTCATAGTTAGCTAGTAAATTTTATTATTTTTGTAAGAACTCAAAATTAAATTTACGTTGAACATGAATAAAACAAAATCCATATATACCCTATCTATCATAGCAATTATATTAGCATTAGTTCCCTATTTAATGGGAAGTAGTACATTAGCAGAACACAATGATTCGCGCAAAAAAGAGTATTCCATCCCCGATGTACCCAAAGAAATTACTTTTGCCGGAGAACGCATAGCTTTTGACAGATACGATAAACGTGAAAAAATGGATAGAGAGCTGATTTCTTTTTGTTTTATGCACACCAATAGTCACCTAATAATAAAAAGAGCCAACCGTTATTTTCCCATAATAGAACCTATATTAAAGGAAAACAACATCCCTGATGACTTAAAATATTTAATGGTTATTGAAAGTTCAATGAACCCTTTTGCTCGTTCAGTGGCTGGTGCAGCAGGCTTTTGGCAGTTTATGCCGGCAACAGGCAGAGAATATGGTTTGGAAGTGAATAAAAACATTGATGAACGTTATCACATTGAAAAATCAACTGTGGCTGCGTGTAAATACCTTAAAGATGCTTATGCCAAGTTTGGAGACTGGATTTCAGCCACAGCTTCGTATAATGCAGGGCAAGGACGTATCTCCACAGAACTACAAAAACAAGGAGTAGATGATGCCTCTGAACTATGGTTAGTAGAAGAAACCGCTCGATACATCTACCGCCTATTAGCAGCAAAACTCTTTTTCCAAAACCCACAACAATTTGGGTTTTACTTAAAAAAAGAACAACTATATCCCCCATTAGAATATAGCGAATATATAACCACAACAGGCATAACCAACCTCTCCACTTTTGCTAAACAACAAGGCATCACCCTTGCTCTGTTGAAAGATTTTAATCCCTGGTTAAGGGAAACCAGTTTAGAAAACCGAAGTGGAAGAACATATAAATTAAAAATTCCAACTCAAAAAGGACTATCATATAACCCAAAGGATATTGTCCCCTACAATAAGAACTGGGTTATACATTAAAAAATTAAGTATGCTTATGGAATGGGAACATATACTTAGACTGATAATGGCCGGAATCTTTGGTGGGGTTATTGGACTTAACAGAGAATACCGAGCAAAAGAAGCAGGATACAGAACACACTTCTTAGTGTCGTTGGGAAGTGCCTTATTGATGATTGTTTCACAATATGCTTTCTTTGATTTAGCTAAAGAAGATGGCTACTCTGTTGACCCTGGACGTATAGCTGCCCAAGTGGTAAGTGGAATTGGTTTCCTAGGAGCAGGAACTATTATTTTACACAAGCATTTTGTGCGTGGACTAACCACTGCAGCCGGTGTGTGGGCCACTGCCGGTATTGGTTTAGCAGCTGGTGCAGGAATGTATATGATTAGTATTGCTGCTACCATTTTAACACTTATTGGCCTGGAAGCTTTGGGGTTAGTTCTAAAGCAAGTGGGAAGAAGGAATTCGGCTTTGGTTTTTTCCACTTCTAATCCTGAAGAAATAAAACAAACCATTGATTTACTGGTAGCAAATAAGTATCTAATAGTCTCTTATGAAATGCTTGAGACTAGTACGGAACTACTTACCGTAACTGTATTATTAAAATCGCCCAAAGATTTTGGAGAGGGAGAATTGCTGAGTTTATTACATAAAAACTCAAATATAAACATCATCAAGGTAGAATAAGAAAACACAGATAAATAAAAAGCAGAAACAACTAGTTATTTCTGCTTTTTATACCTTTTCCTAAAAGTAAATAGGCTTAGGCTTTAGTTGAGTCTAAAGATACTTTACGGAATTCTTTTAAAGCTTTTTCAATTTCAACTGATGCTTTACGAGCACGAGTTCCAGCAGCTTTATTTCCATTTTCAATTTGAGCGTTAGCATCTTTATTAAAATCTGCCATCAACTGATTTACTTTTTCTACAAGTTCTTTCATAATATAAAAGTTATTAATTAGTTGTTAGTAACTACGAGCAAATGTACACTCTTTAATCAAAACACCGAATTAAACAGCATAGAATTTTCCAAAAACAGCTTAAATATGCATAAAAAGGGCGGTTAAGGAGGTTTTTTTCCTATTTTTGGGCTATGAAAGAGAGAAAAAAGCACGCTGGAAAGCACTTACAACGCTTAATATTGGAGGGTGAACACACCAAACAAGACTTTAAGTTTGAGATTTCTGATGCTCGTAAAATAGCTAAGACTCTTTCTGCTTTTGCTAATACACAAGGTGGCCGACTACTTATTGGGGTAAAAGACAATGGAAACATCTCCGGAGTTCAGCTCGATGAAGAAGAGTATATGATTGAAGCAGCAGCCGATTTATACTGCTACCCCAAATTGAATTATTTCATTGAAGATGTTGAGATAAATGGAAAGAATATTTTAATTGTAGAGGTAAAAGAGAGCAAAACAAAACCCATTTATGCTCTGGATGAAAATAATAAACGATTTGCTTACATTCGGATAAATGATGAAACAATACTAGCCACTACTCTTCATTTGCAGTTGTGGAGATTAGGAAGAAAAGAGAAAGGTGAGTTCATTACATATACTGAACAAGAGCATAAACTTCTTCTATACTTAAAAGAAAAAGAAATACTTACATTGAATCAATTCTACAGACGTACGAAGCTTACCAAAAGAAAAGCTGAATTTTTATTGGCTAAATTCATTCAGTTTGGAGTGATTGAATTATTTTACAAGGAAAAAAAATTCAGAATAAAACTTAAAGAGTAAGTTTACTTGTGAGAGCCAATAGAAATAGGTAAACATTTTAGTATCTTTGCCATAATTAATTATTTCACAGAAAAATAAAGAATAGTATGGGCTTTTTTTCAAGAAAAAAAACAAACTCAGTAGACAACGTAGAAGATTTTATGATGTTAATACGTGTTTACTTTCAATCTGTTATTGCATTAAATAACGGTATAACAAATCTTAGAGCATTACCCGACTTAGCTAACTACAAGCGTTTATTCAAAGTACCCACAGAAAAAGGAAAACTTGGATTGGGTGAAAAATCGGCTGCTAAAAAAATGCTCAAAGAGGATTATGATCTTTCAGATGACTTCTTTAAAGAAATTGATGCATCCATTCGTAAAAACTGTCGCTCTCAGAATGATGTCCAATCGTATTTATTTATGTTCCAAGGCTTTACTAACGACTTAATGATGTTGATTAGTAACCTAATGCAATGGAAAATGAGAATACCCAGCCGCTTTAGAAAAACTTTATATAATGCAACCAAGGAAACAGTTCACGACATTGCTACCAAGCCTGTGTTCAAAAAAGATGATGTGCATAAAACAGCAATGGCTGTTCAACAATACAAAGAAAGATTGAACTATTCTGAAAATTGGATGACCGAATTTGTTTTTAATACCATTCTATTAGCCAAGAAAGAAGCAAAGAATAAAAAGAAAGAGAAAAAATAAACTGATTACTCTTTCGAATGCTAAAAAACACATAAAAAAGAGGACATTTTAGAGCAATGTTCTCTTTTTTATTTTCAAGAATTTCTCGATTTAGGAACTTTAACTTATTGGTTCATCGACTGATAACTCTGAAAAGTGATATATTTTTTGTATATTTATCAACTCAACAAATTAATTTTTACATTTAAACTAATAAATATAGAGCCTATGATTCAAAAGAAATTGCTATCACTCACTTTAACTGAAATACATAATTTATTCCAAGAAAACTTCCAAACCATTGTCTCCGATGCACAACAAAGTACCTCTGTAGATCAATTTAAACAAAAGTTTACCCTTTGGGTGAAAAAAAACTATTCAGCAGAGAGTGACAGACAGAAACAACTACTACTTTTAATAGATTATGATGGAGAAGCAATTCACGAATTATCAAATGACGAAATAAGAACTATAAGAACTCTTTCTATCTTTTGGAATTTCTTAAAGAATCCTTTTTCAGTGAAAGAGTCACATCTTGATTTTTTTATTGATTTTTACCAACTCCTATCAAACACCCAAAATTCAATACCTCCTTATACCAAGCAAAATTTGCAAAAACACATGGAGCGTTGGCCCAATGGATTAGATACAGAAGTACGAGTTATACGAGAACAAAATAAAAAGCGAATCATTCATCACCTCATTGAAAAAATTGAACTCAGAGGATCGGGATCTTCACGCTTTAAGTTCCAAGAAGGAGCTACTTACCAAGAAAAAGTAGAGCAAATAAATAGTTGGTGGGAAGATTATCGTTTTCATTTAGCTTTGGCAATTCGTAAACCTGAAGAGTTAAACCGCTGGTTAAATTACTCATTATCTGATGAAACACTTTTTGTATTAAAAGCGGCTAAGGAAAAAGAGATGCCTTTTTTCATTACTCCCTATTACCTGTCTCTACTCAATACAGAACAACAAGGGTATACCGATGAAGCCATCAGAAGCTATATTCTATATTCACCACAATTAGTAGAAAGCTACGGCAGCATCAGAGCTTGGGAAAAAGAAGACCTTGTTGAGCCTGGAGAACCCAATGCAGCAGGTTGGATTTTACCCAGCAGAGGCAATATTCACCGACGTTATCCGGAAGTAGCCATACTCATACCCGATACAATGGGCAGGGCTTGTGGAGGGCTATGTGCATCTTGTCAACGGATGTATGACTTTCAAAGTAAACGGTTAAACTTTCAACTGGATAAACTACGTCCAAAAGAAAGCTGGAACAGCAAGTTAGACCGATTAATGAAGTATTTTGAGGAAGATTCACAGTTAAGAGATATTTTAATTACCGGAGGTGATGCTTTAATGAGTAGAAACAAATCCTTAAAAGAAATTTTAGATGCAGTTTACGAAACAGCTAAAAGGAAACGAGATGCAAATGAAAACAGGAAAGATGGAGAAAAGTTTGCTCTAATTCAACGGGTTAGACTTGGCTCTCGCCTACTGGCTTACTTACCGTTTCGCATCAACGACGACTTAATTGCATTGCTGAAAGAGTTCAAGGAAAAAGCTTCGGCTATTGGTATTAAGCAATTCATTATACAAACTCACTTTCAAAGCCCATTAGAGGTTACTCCGGAAGCAAAAAGGGGAATAGAGCAAATTCTATCAGCCGGATGGTTAATTACAAATCAATTGGTGTTTAATGTTGCAGCCTCCAGAAGAGGACATACCGCTCAACTCAGAAAAACATTGAACGAAATGGGCGTTATTACTTATTACACTTTCACAGTCAAAGGCTTTGAAGAGAATTATGCTGTATTTGCTCCTAACAGTCGCTCTGTACAAGAAAGTGTTGAAGAGAAAAGATTGGGTCACCTAACTAAAGAACAAGGGGAAGAGCTTTATCATTTAATACAAGATGCAAGCAATGTTAAAGAAGTAATATCCTCTTTTCTAACTAAATACGATCTTCCTTTTTTAGCCACTGATCGCAATGTATTAAACCTTCCGGCAGTAGGAAAAAGTATGACATTCAAATTAGTGGGAATTAGCTCCAAAGGAAAACGTGTACTTCGTTTCGATCACGATGAAACCCGTAAACATAGTCCTATTATAGATGAATTGGGGCAAGTTTACATTATTGAAAACAAATCCATAGCTTCCTATTTACGGGAGTTGGATAGAATGGGAGAAAATGTGGAAGACTATGCCAATATTTGGAATTATGTAGAGGGAAAAACTGAACCACAGTTTGAAATCTATAAGTACCCCTCATTCAATTTCAATACAACCGATGAGTTAAGTAATTTAGGGGTTACAAATTACATAGAACACTAAACTTTTACCCCTTAATAAAGGTTATTATAAAAGTATGTAGATAAAACCATTTCTACATACTTTTTAATTGAAATAAAGAGTAACCTAAACTTATGGAACAAATAGAGATTGAACAGCACCCACTGCCCCCTTTTCTACCACAAGAAGCTAAAATTCTTATGTTAGGAAGTTTTCCACCACCTAAAAACAGATGGTCAATGGATTTCTTTTATCCTAACTTAAACAATGATATGTGGCGTATCTTAGGACTGATTTTTTATAAAGACAAACAGTATTTCTCATCGAAAGATTTACGATCTTTTCAAAAAGAAAAGATTGAGAGGTTTCTTATAGAAAAACATATTGCTCTCTATGATACAGCTACTGCAGTTAGAAGATTAAAGAATAATGCCTCAGACCAATACTTGGAAGTAGTAGAGCCAACAAACATAAAATCTCTTCTTAATAAAATCCCCTATTGCACAACTTTAGTAACTACAGGAAAAAAAGCCACTGAAATTCTGCAGGATCAATTTAGTGTAACAGAGCCTAAAATTGGGGAATCATCTGAATTTAAGTACGACGAAAGAAAGCTTAAACTATATAGAATGCCTTCTTCTTCCAGAGCATATCCTTTGGCAATAGAAAAGAAAGCGGCTGTCTATTATAAAATGTTTCAAGAGATAGAGTTGATATAGTAACAAAAACAAATGATATAAAACAAAATTATGAAACCTACAATGTATTGTTATGCACGTTGTGGAACGTGTCAAAAAGCAAAAAAATGGCTTAAAGAGCAGAATATAGAAGTAACGGAAATCGCTATTGATAAAACTCCACCTGCTAAAGATGATTTAGCCCAATGGATAAAGCAAAGTGGATTACCTCTTAAACGATTTTTCAATACTAGTGGAAACATCTATAAAGAGTTAAATTTAAAGGACAAGCTAAAAGAGATGAATGAGGAGGAACAAATTGAGTTATTATCACAAAATGGTATGCTTATAAAACGCCCGTTACTCATTACGGAATCGACTGTTTTAGTGGGATTTAAAGAGAATGAATGGATAGATGAATTCATATCCAAATAGGCTGACAATTTAACGTAACAAATATTAGGCATAAAACTCTTTGTTTAAAAATAAAAGCCTATCTTTGTGTCAGAATCAAAGCTACGGGTGTAGCTCAGTTGGTAGAGCACTGGTCTCCAAAACCAGGTGTCGAGAGTTCGAGTCTTTCCACCCGTGCACAAAAAGGATACTTTATAAAGTATCCTTTTTTATGTATAAATAGTCTCCTGTCATCTTTTCATTTCTTTACATCCCCAAGACACTAAAAAACTGACAGTTTGACTTATCTAATTTTATGGTACACCCTTTGTCTTTATAACAATATGAACAAGAATTTTGAAATATTAGGAACCGATGAAAATCTGAATAGAGATGATTTTTATCAGAGATTTAAAGAGAAACTAGAAGAAACTCATTCTTTTCCAACAAACTATCTATTCAAATATGTTGCTCCATCCGAACAAAGTATATTAGTTAAAATATACTCTGCCTTTGAAAATGCCAAAGGAAGCATATCCACCAAAGAAAGTAAGAATGGAAAGTACACTAGTGTAACTATAAAAGTACCTGTTAATAGTGCAGATGAAGTAATTGCCTATTATCAAGAAGCAGAAAAGATTGATGGAATAATGGCACTATAATCATCAATTTCCAAACATAAACAGAATCCTCAACGCAAGTCTATTTGTTGAGGATTTTTTATTTACTTTATTTTACTTTTCTCTTATTTTCATTTAAGGTATTGTAAATTAATTGATTCACAACAAAATATAATTATATTTGATCTTTATTAAGCGAATTGAAAAATAAAAACCAGCCTATTAATTCAATGAAAAGAAAAGGTATAGTCCTCTTAATTATCTGCATTTTATTAGCTACCGAGTATTTTTTAAAAAGTGAATATTACGAGTCTAAAAAAGAGAAGGAGCAAATTGATTCGGTTAAAACCAATAAAGACACCCCTGAAGTAAAAAATGGAGATATTATTTTCCACACCTCTCAATCAACACAAAGTGAAGCCATTCAATTAGCCACAAACTCCAAGTACTCTCATTGTGGCATCATATTTATACAGAATGACCAGCCCTATGTATTTGAGGCTATTCAACCGGTTAAACTAACCCCTCTGAATCAATGGATAGCTAGAGGCAAAGAGAACAAATATGTTATCAAACGTTTGATAGATGCCAACCATATCTTAACTAAAGAAGTATTAGCCAAGATGCAAGCCATAGGTGAAAGTTTCTTAGGTAAGAATTACGATTTAACCTTTGAATGGAACGATGAGAAACTATACTGTTCTGAATTGATATGGAAAATATATCAGCGAGGTGCGGACATAGAGTTAGGAAAACTAGAAAAACTGGAAGATTTCGATTTATCGGACATTAAAGTACAAACAAAGTTACAAGAGCGTTATGGTACAAACATACCTCTTAATGAAACAGTTATCTCCCCTCAAGCTATCTTTGATAGTAGCTTGTTAATGACAATCCAAGAGGAGTAAAACAATTCTTTAGAGTTGGAAAAGCTCAATCTCCTATTTCAATAATTGCTAACAAAAACCCCAAACACCCCATAATACTTATTCTTAAACCACCGCAAGAAGGCCTAAGAATAGTCATATAACAGATAATAAGTCCCTAAATATGCAAAATATTTTCTACCTTCGTACCACAATTTAGCGTATGAAAGAAAACAGTTTAGAGGATCAGAAATTATATGATATTGCCCATTTAGCTCTAGATATGGGTAACTACCTTTTATCTTCCGGGGCACATTGTGGCCGTGTCTATCGTAACCTGTCACGAATTACAGAAACTTGGGGAGTAAAAATACATATCCACATTACATTTACAGGCTTATTAATTACAGCTGAATGTAATCAATCTGAAGAGGGATATTGTGGAAGAGCAGTTACGCTATTCAAAAAGACTAAAAAGTATGACATCAATTTTAGTGCAATCAATGAAATCAGTCAGCTGTCTTGGCTAATTGCCGGAGAGAATATTAGTGTGGAGAAAGCCAGAATTCTTTTTAACCGCATTTGTTCAGCCAAAAGATACTCCACTCCTACTCTTTTATTAGGCATTGGTTTTTCCTGTGCCTGCTTGTGCCTAGTGGCCGGAGGCGATTGGAGAGATGCCATTATAGGATTTATTGCTTCCATAACAGGAATGGCTGCACGATCATTAATCATCAAACAAGATTACAATTTAATGTTCTCTTTTGTTGTGGCAGCTTTTATCACCACTTTAATAACGTCCTTGCATCTTACTGGTATCTTTGAACCCTTATGGGGGTTGAGTGCTGCACCCGACAGAGCACTTGCTACGGCAGTTCTTTATTTGGTTCCCGGCGTTCCACTAACCAATAGTTTAATCGATTTGATTGAGGGATACATTCCTTCAGCTATGGTACGAGCTGCATTTGGTACTTTTATTTTACTGTGCATAGCAGTAGGAATGTCTATTAGTATTTTACTTTTTGGAATTAATCAGTTTTAATATGAATCTAGTTTTAGCTACTATAATAGATATTGTTTTGGGAGGAATCATTGCCATAGGATGGAGTATTCTTTTCAACACCCCACGCAAAGCGGTTTGGATTGCAGCTTTACTGGGAGGATTAGGACATAGCATTCGTTTTCTGCTTATTGAAGGAGTAGGTGCACATTTGGTCTTAGCTACTCTGTCCGGTGCTGTTTTCATTGGATTAGTAGGAATCATATTTTCTCGCAAAGCTGATATGCCCCCTGTAGTATTTACTATGCCTGCTTGCATCACAATGATTCCGGGAATGTATGCTTATCATTCAATGATAGGAATGATAAAAATAGCAGAAATGGGACTAGAAGATCCTGATCTTACTTTAATAGCACAAACAACACACTATTTTGTCATTACAGTGGCTTTACTCTTTACCCTCTCCATTGGCATCACCTTAGGGTCACTCCTATTCAGACAAAAAACAGCACGTACCATTAAACTTGACCTGAACGATTAATTTCATAACATAAAGAATAAAATGCGAAAAATAGATGTATCAAAAACGTTGACATCAATTACCCGATCGAGGGTTCGGTTTGGTGAGGTAGACTCAATGTATATTGTTTGGCATGGTAACTACATTAAATATTTGGAAGATGGCAGGGAAACATTTGGATATGAACACGGCCTAAAATATTTAGACATTTATGAACAAGGATATGTTCTACCGGTAGTCGATTTAAAAGTTCAATACATTAAATCAGCTTACATTGATGATGTGATTCGCATTGAAACAACTTATGTGGCAACTCCTTTAGCTAAAATGATTTTTAAGTATAAAATTTACCGAGATTGTGACTCCACATTATTATGCATAGCTCAAACCACTCAACTTTATCAAACAGAAAAAGAGAGAACGTTAGTAGTTAATAAACCGGATTTTATTGAGGATTGGGAAAAAAAGAACAACTTATTTATTCCTAAGAAATAAGACTTATTCTTCAATTTCACTTAACTCCAACCACCTCATACTTTTCTCATCCAACTCATCGTTCACGTGAGACAACCGGATGGATAACTCGGTTATCTTATCTACTTCAAGGGTTCCACTGGCTAGTTTTTGCTCAATATCTCCTTTTTCTTGCTCCAAGTTTTCTACATCTTTCTCCAATTGAGCAAATTCTCTTTTCTCATTAAAAGTCATCTTACGGGTTTCGTTTAACCGAACACGTTCGTGCTTATCCTCTTCCGGCTTCTCTTTTTTCTCTTGTTCTTTTTCCTCTTGAACCTCTTTCCATGCTCGGTATTGAGTGTAATTTCCTGGAAAATCTCGCACATCACCCTGTCCATTAAAAACCATTAGATGATCTACCACCTTATCCATAAAGTAACGGTCATGGGAAATAACAATGACACACCCTTTAAAATCTTGCAGGTACTCCTCCAAAACATTCAGTGTCATTATATCTAAATCGTTTGTGGGCTCATCCAAAACCAAAAAGTTAGGATTTTGCATTAATACAGTACAGAGGTACAATCTACGCTTTTCTCCACCACTCAGCTTGGCTACAAAATCGTATTGTTTTTCGGGAGCAAACAGAAAATGCTGAAGAAACTGTGAGGCGGTTAATTTCCTACCATTTCCCAAATCAATAACCTCTGCAATTTCTCGTACCACATCGATAACTTTTTTGGAATCATCAAAAACCAAGCCTTCTTGCGAATAATAACCAAAACGAACCGTGGTTCCTATATCCACAACACCTTTGTCGGGTTTCACTTTACCTAATAGAATTTTTATAAACGTGGACTTACCTGTACCGTTTGCTCCAACAATACCCATTTTTTCATAGCGAGAGAAAATATACGAGAAATCTTCCAGGATAATTACATCTCCGTAACGCTTATATAAGCTTTCTGCCTCAAAAATCTTACTTCCAATGTATGAAGCTTCAACCTCGAGTTTTACGTTTTTATTTGCTAGTTTTCGTTTTGCAATTTTCTCCAACTCATAAAAAGAGTCTTCTCTATACTTTGCTTTCGTACCACGAGCCTGTGGCATACGCCTCATCCACTCTAGTTCTGTTTTATACAAGTTCTTGGCACGTGCCACCTCCATTGTGGAAGCATCTATACGCTCTTGTCTTTTTTCCAAGTAATAACTATAGTTCCCTTTATAAGAGTACACTTGTTGATTATCTATTTCCAAAACCTCAGAACAAACCCTATCTAAAAAATAACGATCGTGAGTAACCATTAATAAGCTTAAATTACTACGACTCAAATAGCCCTCTAGCCACTCTGTCATAGCCAAATCTAAATGGTTGGTAGGCTCATCTAAAATCAGAAAGTCAGGTTCAACAATCAGGGTATTAGCCAAAGCTACTCGTTTTAGCTGACCTCCGGATAACTCATCTACACTTTGATTGTAGTCGTTAATATTGAGCTGAGAAAGAATCTGTTTAGCACGTTGCTCATACTCCCAAGCACCCGTTAAATCCATCTGACTTAATAGTTTATCCAGATTGGGATTTCCTTCAGTCTTCATAGACAATTCATACTCTTTGATTAAATCCGTAATTTCATTGCCATGATGAAAACAAGCCTCTAGCACAGATATGCCTTTAGGATAATGCGGGTTCTGCTCTAAATAACCAACAGTCAGTCCTCTGTGATAAGTAATGTTTCCCTCATCGTGCGACTCTTTCCCTGCTAATATATTAAGCAGTGTAGTTTTTCCTGCTCCATTTTTAGCTATAAGTCCCACTCTCTCTCCCTCTGAAATGCCAAAAGATATATTTTTAAATAAAACCAAGTCTCCAAATGACTTCGTTAAATTCTCAACTTGCAAATAACTTACCATATAAATTGTCTTTCCTCTACGCTAATCATTACCTATTATAAACTTCCCAATATCCCGTTGTAGATTGCTACTACATCGCATTTTCCATTCTGCTCAACATACTCCCACGCAATCTTCAAAGGATCAATGGCTCTCTTCTTTTCCACATAATATAATATGGGTGCTTCACGAGCGCCTTCAATTAATGTTTTCCACTCAAAACCTTCCACCTCATTGTAAAGTATCACGCAAATTACAATACCAACGGCGAACCAATCTTTCCTTTTTTTGCCACCAATAATCCCACCATCAATGACTTCTTGTAATTTTTGTAAATCGCCTTCAACACCTTGAAAATCTTTAGTTAGTGTTGTTTTTATTAAATGAGTGATCTCATCGTACACTTCATTAATTTCATAAATTTCAGCTAAACGAATGGGAATTAGTTCTGCCGGATAGTCTTTTCCCTCTTCTCTTATCTCTATAGACTCCAACAAACTAAGTGCCTCATCATATCCCACACCTTGAGGTACGGTAAAAGTACACTCAAGTATCATATTCTTTTCACCAAACAACCAGTGATGGGTGGTGTAGAACACACCTTCTTCTTTATTGGAATCCTGATAATATACACCATTGCAAGAACTTACTTTTATCCTCTTGCTCTCTTTATTATGATTCAATTCATATTGAATTTCTTCATCAGCATAAGACATTGCATTTTTAGCTTTACTCTCTTTTTTGTAGGCTGATATTCTAAAGTTTCCGGTCCATTGGCTTGGGTTATAAAACAAAAAAGTTCCTTCTTTATCTTCAAATTCATTCCAAGAAGAAGGATAAATCAATGAAAACCAAGAATGAGGAGATATAAATTTTTTTCCTTGCATATTTTTTATTTCATTTAGCTATTCTAAATTAGGAGGTTAAATATACAAACAAATGTACAATTTTAGGGAGCGAATGCTAAAAAAGAGCAATAACCCCCATCTGACAAAATTCAAACTATGAAGATAAAAATAGTGAGCTTTATATTATTCTTTTTTATAGCTATCACCTGCTATTCACAGGCAGAACATTCCGACTTTCCATACCCCGCTATACCTTCAGAATTAAAGTCACCTAAAGAGAGAGCTACTTATTTGGCCGCTCATTATTGGGATTTATTCGATTTTTCAACACCAAACTTAAACGAACAGACTTATGTGGAACAGGCTTGGATTAATTTTGTGGATTTTTTGGAATTGATTTCTACTACAGATGCAGAAAAGGCCTTAAAAAACACATTCCACAACGCAGAACCTTATGAAAGTACGTTGAAGTATTTTATGGAGTTAGCTCAGAAGTATCTCTACTCCGTAGATTCTCCTTTAAAGAACGAAGAGTATTATAGGGTTATTTTAGAAGTAATTATTAATTCTTCTACCTTATCGGACATAGAAAAAGTAAAACCACAACATCAATTAGCAGTAACTCAGAAAAACAGAACGGGTACACTAGTTCCGAATATTTTGTATCAAACAGCACAAAATGTAAAAGGGTCACTATATGATATTGAGGCAGTTTACACTTTATTGTTTATCCACGATTTTGATTGTCATACCTGCCAAATGGAACTAGATGAACTCCGCAAGTCACCCCTTATTCAAAAACTTCAACAAGATAAACAACAACTGGTTGTTTTAACCATTTACCCTTATGATAGCATAAAAGAGTGGAAAAACCACCAAGACTCGTATGATTCTACTTGGATTAATGGATATGATGTAACACAAAAAATGCTTGAAAATGAAGACTATATTTTACGCTCCTCGTCTAGCTTCTATTTACTAGGTGCTAATAAAAAAGTGATATTAAAAGACACAAACCTAGAGACCATCGAGAGCCTGCTAAACTAAGATATTTATCGGTCTAGGACCGAGGCCTTGTCGGTCTAGGACTGAACACCCTTCGGTCTAGGACCGACACCCCTTAGGTCCTAGAGGTATTAATAATTCCTCCTAAAGCTAAAAGAAATCAATGGGAAATAGTTCATTTTACAACTACAAAACCAGATGTATTCCCCCTTATTTAATGACTTAATATGAATTTTTCTGCGACAGGTAAAAAACGATTATGTCCCTTTTCATTCAAATGAGCTTTATCGCTTGGTGATTGAAAAAAGAGCTTTCTAAAATGCTCATTATAAGTATAAATATTCCCTTTACGAGCAGCATCGAATATAGGTATACCATAATTACCACACACCTCAATCATTGCATCCACGAGTTTTTCTGCAGCACTTCCACTAAAATCTTCAGTTATCCAACGAGTAAAAAAGTAAATTTTCCCTTCAGGATATTTTTCAACTAACCCTTGACAAAGAATAGATAAGCGCTCTTTAAAAACATCCATTCCTCCCATTTCAGCAATACAATCAGTATCATTATGTCCTGCAACAACAATAATATAATCTAAAGAATCACTCATTTCTTTATAACGAGTATACATTGCCTCACCAAATCGCTCTCTGTTTAGTGCAATACAATTACCATTTCTTCCATAGTTCAAATACTCCATACCTAACTTCTGAGCTAACTTGTAATGCCAAGTCAACTCTACCGGTTGCTTATGATTGCGTACATAGCTATCTCCTATAACACCCATCTTTTTACCTTGCAGGGATTCCTCCTGAGCGAATAAAAAGAGTGAAGTTAGAAGTAGAAATCCAATAAATAAAATTCTTTTCATTTAATTTTTTTGTTTTATGATTAACTAAAATAAGAATAAATGATGAACAAGCCCCTGTTTTTTTGTATTCATTCCTGTATTATCATATCATTCGCAACGATAAAGAACTATACCTGCACCTCAAAAGACAACCTGTTTAGGTTGTTTTCTAAATATCAACCCAAATAGGTTGTTTATTTAAGCATTTATGTTAACTTTAATCAATCAATAATACAAAATACGATCTGATGCACTTAGGAGTTATAACAGGAGACATTATAGATTCTTCTAAAATTTTAGAAGGAGGATATAGAGACAAACTACTATCCACCATGTATCTTGCCATTCAAGAAATTGAAGAGAAAAAGTCATGGGGTAAGGTAAAAATAGAGGTTTTTCGTGGAGATAGTTTTCAAATCGCTGTGGATGAGCCTACTTTCATTACAGACATTGCCATAGCATTTAGATCTAAATTAATAGCAAATTCCGGTTCAGATACTCGATGGGATGCGCGATTAGGTTTAGGTATTGGCGAGGAAGGGTACTTATCAGGAAAAATAAGTGAATCGGATGGAGAGGCATTTCATCTTTCAGGTCAAGCATTTGATTCTCTACAGAAAAACGATAGACTTGCCATCTTAACCCCTCAAACTAATATCAATGAAGAACTATGGGTAAGCACCTCGTTTGTAGATGAAATTATCTCAAACTGGACATTATTACAGGCTGCTACTTTTTATACATACATCACTGAAAATCTCTCACAAAAAGAGATTGCACAAAAGGAGAAAAAATCCCCACAAGCCATAAGTAAAATCTTTCTTGCCGGGAAATTTAATCTGATAGATAACTATCTTACTCGCTTTCACCAAATAGCAGGGCACTTAAAATAAAGACTTAATCATGACAGCCATAAATCTTTTTCTACGATTACTTTTCGCCCACGTTGTTATGGATTTCACTCTACAATCCAAATGTTTAGTCAGCAAAAAAACAAAAGGAGGTAAAAATGAAATTATATTCTACAATGTACTTCATAGTCTCTTCCATGCTATAGCGGCTTATATAATCATTGGAGAATGGAAAAACTGGCAGATACCTTTAACTCTATTCATCTCTCACTTTATAATCGATTTTGGATATAAAAGAGAGAAAGAAGACATCAAAGCCTTTGTAATCGATCAGATATTACACTTATCTGTCATCATAGGCATTGTATGTGTGTTCGTATTTAAAGAGAACTCAATAAACGACTTACCTCTCATTCTCCAGAATAATACAATATGGAAAGTTCTCATAGCCTATCTATTAGTAACAAAACCCTCTTCAATCTTAATACAAAAGTTTATTGAAAGATGGAATCCCGAGCGATTAGTGAACGACAACATTATTCAAGAAAACACTCCAGAAAAAGACAAAGGGCTTGAGAAAGCAGGCGAATGGATTGGCTATCTGGAGCGTATATTAATTGTAACTTTCATCTTCATTAATCAATGGAGTGCCATTGGGTTTCTATTAGCTGCCAAATCGATATTCAGATATGGAAACTTAAAAGAAAACAAAGAGATTAGAATGACCGAATATGTTTTAATAGGAACCCTTTTTAGTTTTACTTTGGCCATTGCCATTGGACTTTTGTTTTCAATATAAATGGAAAACAGCCAACACATTCCTTAGTTAAGGCAAATAGCTACACACCAAATAAATAACAAGGTTTACTTTCAAAGAAAATAATGTTTGTATAACTTTGCAGAGTAATGGTTTGATACCTTTTAATCAAGAGGTATTAATTAAAGGGGAATCAGGTGAGAATCCTGAGCAGTCCCGCTGCTGTAAGCTCTTTAAGTTGATGTACAAATTCAGAGTCACTGAAGGTTAAACCCCTTTGGGAAGGCTGTTACATTAATATGGAGTAAGTCAGAAAACCCACCACTACAATTATATTCTTTTCATTGCTTTCGAGGAAAAGCGTTGATTAATATTCAGAAAAGTTTTAGGTCTTTTCTTTCTTATTTTCATCAACCCAATTTCAGGAAAGTAAATTTAAAAGGATAAACTCTGCCAAGTTTATTCAAAGTAAAAAGGTACCTGAAATAATTTCAAGTACCTTTTTCAATTTTATACAACTTCTTTAGACTCTACTGTCTAATTTGAATCATTGAGCTATCCTGACCTTTAGGGTAAAAACAGAAAACCTTGTTGATCTAAGCTCCAGGTTAAAACAAACTTGGAATGTAGTTTATATTCCATTACAAACTGTTTATTCTTCTTTGTTTTCCTCTCTTCAGCAGTAAAGGAACCTTTATTCTCTACTTGAAATTTATGGATAACAAGGTGTTTCTTAAAATCAACATTCTCTTGATTGAGCATCTTAAACAGTACCTCTTTTGCCGACCAATGCAACAAATAGGACCATCTTATATCACCATTATAAAGAGTTGGAATTTCATCTTCTCTCATAAAACGTGGGGCTAATCGTTCAATACGCTCTCCGTACAACTCAATATCTATACCCACCGGATAACTGGCACTCACTATTACTGCAACATACTTGCCACTATGAGATATACTTATTGAGTAAGAATTATCTTTCAAATAGGGTTTGCCATTGGGATGATAGGCTATCTCTTTCTCTTCATTTAAAATAGACTTCAATAGCACACGAGCAACAATAAACTCAAGTTGCCTCTTTTTAGATGTAAACAGTTCTGTCTGAAGCTTATATAGCGAAGAATCATCAAAACAAGTTAACAAGTCATCGAGAGACTCCTCGATTTGCCAAATAGCCCATTGATAGGTTTTTCTTTTATGCAATTGAATAATTGGCATAAGACTGCTTACTTACCCTTATCTTCAGTATCGGTGAGAGGAGTAATTGTTACTTTTACTTTCAAAATACGACGATTATCCATTTCAAGCACATCAAAAGCATAGTTCTTATACTTTAGTTTCTCACCTCGTGTAGGAAAATCCCCTTTCAATTCCAGCACCAATCCGGCTAGTGTATCAGCATCGCCAATAACCTCTTCAAAAATATCATCTGAAAGATTTGTTATCTTAAAGAAATCGGATAATTGTGTTTTAGCTTCAAAAATCCAGGCGTTTGGTGAAATTTTAATGAAAGTCTTCTCTTCTTCATCGTACTCATCGTGAATTTCACCAACAATTTCTTCTATAATATCTTCCATGGTAACAATGCCCGATGTACCTCCAAACTCATCTACTACTACAGCAATATGTACCCTATTTCTTTGAAAATCGCGTAATAAATCATCAATCATTTTAGTCTCGGGAACAAAATAAGCCGGACGAATTAATGACTGCCAACGAAAAGTATTTCCTTTATTTAGATGAGGTAATAAGTCTTTTATATAGAGAATACCCTTAATGTTATCTTTAGATTCAGAATAAATAGGAATACGTGAATAAACATTATCTACAATACACTTCAGCACTTCCAAATAGGGTGTTTTAATGTCTAAATCTACCACATCCAAACGCGAAGTCATTACCTCTTTGGCTGTCTCCCCTCCAAAACGTATAATACCCTCTAAAATATTCGTTTCATCTCTTAAATCGGTTTTGTCTGTCAACTCTAAAGCGTGAGACAACTCGTCAACAGAAATACCTTGATTCTTAGGAGAGAATTTTTTATTCAGATAACCTGTTGGTCCTTTTAATGCAATACTTATGGGGTAAAATAGCTTCTTAAAAAACAAGATTCCCGGAGCTGCAAACCTACAAAACCGCAACACCTTTTGAGCAGAATATACTTTAGGCATAATCTCACCAAAAAGTAAAAGCAAGAAGGTAAGAGCAACAGTGAGAACAATAAATTCAGCAATAGCTGAATGAAAAATAAAGACATTAAAGAAAAAGAAGTTACAGAGCATAATGATAGTAACATTCACAAAGTTGTTTGTTACTAGAATTGTTGCCAATAACAATTCAGAATCATTAAGTAAACTTTTTATTTTCTTATCTGACGAGTGATTTTCTTCCTCCATCTCATTTAAATCGGATGGAGATAATGAAAAGAAGGCAATTTCAGATGCAGATGCAAAACCAGACACTCCTAACAAGAGAGTAGCTAATATTATAGCTATAATGGCAGACACAGAAGGTGTAGTAACCGATATATTGAATGCATCAGTTAATACAGAAGCGATAAAACAAGGGTCAGGGTCCAAAATTTAATATTTACGTGAAACAATATTAAAATCGACTATCAATTAACAGATAGTTGCGATTCTAATTAAAAAGGTAAATCATCTACCGGATTGTTTGTAGAACCAGCAGGCGATGAAGCTCCTCCTTTAGACTGTTGGGGCTGATGACTATCAGAAGTTGTCTGCGACTGACCTTTTGTAGATAACATTTCCATATTATCAACAAAAATCTCTGTAACATAACGTTTCACTCCAGCTTGATCATCGTATGAGCGAGTTCTTATTTTTCCTTCAATGTATAATTTATCTCCTTTATTTACATATTTTTCAGCTACTTCAGCCAAACCACGCCATAGAACCAAATTATGCCACTCTGTGCGCTCTGGTACTTGTGTTCCATTTGCCAAAGTATAACCTCTTTCACTGGTAGCCAATGGGAAATTAGCAACAGCTACTCCATTATCTAAATAACGTACCTCAGGATCTTTTCCTACATTTCCAATTAATAGAACTTTATTAACAGCCATAACTTTATTTTATTTTTATCAGGGATTTAATCTTTTTCAAACTTTCCCTTGCCAAAAATAAACAGAAAAAATAACATACAGCAAGATAAATCCACTTTTATTCGATATACTTTTCTATAAATTCGTGAATTAACCTCGACACAGGATATTCTTCCAATTCACTCTTTTTAATTTCTAAGAATAGATTTGACAGAAGACTATTCTGATTTAAACGAACAATATAAAAGTTAGTTAATATAATTTGATGGGATAATACGTGCTTAACTCCCTCAATAACCGGAGTTATTTCAACTCCATTCAGGTTTCCAAACCAATCTTTAAAGAGTTCCTCTTTCATTAATTGTTCAATGGTCTTTGCTTTTGTTGTTTCAATTAGAGGAAACTCATATAAGTTTTGCCAAATATCCTGTTTAACCCGCTTATGAAGTAAAACGGTTTGAGTATCATTTGTTATAATATAAAAATAATTAAAGAATCGATTTCGGACTTTTACCTTACTCTTTTTTACCGGTAGTAAGTTTATCGTACCTTCGGACAAAGCCACACAATGAGAAGAAAAAGGACAGAAAAGACAATCGGGTGATTTGGGAGTACAATGTAGTGCCCCAAACTCCATCATTCCTTGATTATATATATCCGGTTGATTCTTATCTATCAGTTCATCTGAAAGCTCCTTAAATAAACGTTTACCTGCAGCGGAATCAATGGGTTCATCAATGCCAAAACATCTGGATAGCACACGATATACATTGCCATCAATAGCCGGGTAGACCATTTTGTAAGCAAAGGAACAAATAGCAGCCGCTGTATATTCCCCCACCCCTTTTAGAGCTAATACACCCTCATAAGTAGTAGGAAAAACACCATTCATCTGCTTTGCTGCAGCATGCATATTACGTGCCCTGGAATAGTATCCAAGCCCCTGCCAACATTTCAACACTTCATCTTCTGAAGCATCAGCCAATGCTTTGACTGTAGGAAACTTAGAAATAAAACGCAGATAATAATCATAGCCTTGCGCTACACGCGTTTGTTGCAAAATGATTTCGGAAACCCATATACGATAAGGATCGTTTGTATCTCGCCAAGGTAAATCTCTTTTATTCTCTAAATACCAGCCTATTATTTCTTCACTAAATGTTTTTTTCATTCTTTTTATATAGACAACAAAGATAAGCTTTTAATCAGCAATCGTAAACAGAAAATAAAAAGCTTGGATATGAATCATACCCAAGCTTTTTTATCATTGCTAATACAAGAGGTTGTATTATTGCATTAGTTTTTCTATTTCTTCGAACTCAGTTCCCATATCTAACATATAGTATACACGGTATAATCCTTGTAACCACAATTGATTGTCATTAGGTTTTAGTTCTCTTGCCTTTTCATAATAAGGTTTAGCTTTAACATAAAAGTTCTTCAATGTTTCTTGATCTTTAGCATATTGAGGATCATTAATATCATTTGTAGCAGTTGCACTAAAATCTTGTCCTTTAATGCTATATACTAAACCAATATTAGAGTATGCTTCTGCATAGCTAGGATCTATTTCAATGGTTTTCTCATAACATTCTAATGCTTTATCATAATCTTTCATATTATGGAACAAGAACCCTTTAACATACATAAAAAAAGCATTGTTAGGATCACTTTCAACCATATTATTAGCAAAATCCATTGCTTCATCATACAACTCATTTTTATTATAGTAATCAATTAAGTTACCAAAGAAAAACTCATTGTTAGGATACAATTTAATTCCTTCTTGTAAAGTTTTAGCCCATTGAGCAGTATCTCCTAGATTTTGATAAGCCATAGCCAGAAACTCCATAGCATGACCTCCATACTCTTTGTCATTTTTTGCATAAGGAGCATATTTAGTTACTTTTTCATAGTCTTCTATTTTTATAGCAGCTAAACTTGCAAAATAAGCTGTTTGAGAAAGTAATGTATCGGTTTCTAATAAGTTTTTACCTTCAAAAATAGGATGAACAGTAGACTCCATATAAGTTGAGAAGAACTCTAACGCTTCTTTATCCTTGTTATTATTGAAATAATAGATACCTCCATTAATTAAATTGGGGCGATCGGCTAAAAGAGCAGAAGAATTAGATTTTCTATACTTATTCTTAATCTTCCCTTTTTCATCGGGTAGCTGAGCTAAATCATCACATTTAGTATAATACTCAAACATTTTCAGTACACTGTTGTATACTCTTGCTGTATCATATTTTTGGCTTAAATAAGCCTTCTTCATCTCTTCCTCACTGTATTTTTGCTTTACAAGTCCTGCAACACTCCAAGTTTCGGGATCATCTTTTGTTTCAGCATTTTGAAGAGCTTCTTCAATTAGTTGGTCAGCTTTATTGAAGTCTCCAGCACTATTTGCAATTTTTTTTGCTTCACGTACATTTGCCTTTTGAGCAAATGTGAAACTTGTCACTGCAAGAAGAGACAGTACAATTAAAATTTTTCTCATAACTTTCGTCTTTGTGTGTCTATTAATTAAATTAATTAAAACAAATATCTAAATAAAAAGTCAAACTTTATTCTTGTTCTATGTTATTATTTTCTAATAAGTCGGTATTATTTTCTGATGCTCCTTCTTCGTCTTCATCCAAAATAACTCCTTCAATTTCTAATTTTGCTGAAGTTACCTTACATACCGAGCCTATTTGATCATTATGACGTTCTAAATCAATCAAACGAACACCTTGTGTTGCACGCCCCATAATACGAACATTTTCAACATTCAAGCGAATGGTAATACCCGACTTGTTAATAATCATCAAATCGTGGTTATCAGTAACCGATTTTATTGCAACAACTTTACCGGTTTTTTCGGTAATGTTCATTGTAATAACTCCTTTTCCTCCACGGTTGGTTTTTCTATAATCTTCAATATCGGTACGTTTACCATATCCATTTTCAGAAACAACCATAATGGTTTCTTTTTGGACATCCTTGATACACACCATACCAATAATTTCATCCAGACCGTCATTGTCAAGTCTCATACCAATTACTCCGGTAGCAACACGACCCATTGGACGAACGGTACTTTCATTGAAACGAATAGCTCTACCGTTACGGTTTGCCATAATTATTTCATTGCTTCCATTGGTCATGCGCACCTCTATAACCCTATCATCTTCACGAACATTTATGGCATTTACTCCATTAACGCGTGGACGGGAATATTGCTCTAGTAGTGTTTTCTTTATAATACCTTGTTTAGTACAGAAAATAACATAGTGACTATTAATAAATTCCTGATCTGCTAAATTTTTAACTCGCAAATAAGCAGTTACAGCATCATCCGAATCAATATTCAAGAGATTTTGAATTGCTCTTCCTTTTGAGGTTCTAGAGCCTTCAGGAATTTCATACACCTTTAACCAATAGCACTTACCCTTTTGAGTAAAGAACATCATAGTATTGTGCATAGTTGCAGGGTAAATATGCTCAACAAAATCCTGATCACGAATATCACTACCTCTAGCTCCTACTCCACCTCTGTTTTGGGCATGGAACTCTGTCAATGGAGTACGTTTTACATAGCCCAGGTGAGAAATAGTTATAATCATTGGATCATCTGCATAGAAATCTTCAGGATTGAAGTCTTCTGATGAATATATAATCTCAGAACGACGTTCGTCACCATATTTATTTTTTATCTCTACCAGCTCATCATTAATAACACCACGGCAAACTTCTTCATCAGAAAGAATTGTTTCATAATAAGCTATCTGCTTCATTATTTCATCATATTCTGCATGAAGTTGATCTTGCATCAAACCAGTTAACTGACGTAAACGCATTTCAACAATAGCACGTGCCTGAATTTCAGTCAACTCAAAGCGAGCTATTAAATTCTCTATTGCTTCGTTTGGTGTTTTAGCTGCACGTATAATTTTAATAACCTCATCAATATTGTCTGAAGCTATTATTAATCCTTCTAATATATGTGCACGTTCTCTGGCTTTACGTAAATCATATTCTGTTCTACGTGTTACTACCTCTTTACGATGATCCACAAAGTTTTGGATTAAATCCAATAAGTTCAATGTTCTTGGACGACCATTTACAAGAGCCACATTATTCACACTGAATGAAGACTGTAAAGCCGTCATTTTATATAGTTTATTTAAAACTACATTTGCATTGGCATCTCTACGAATATCAACCACAATACGCATTCCTTCACGGTCGGATTCATCGTTAATATTACTAATGCCGGTAATTCTTTTTTCAGTAGCTAAGTCTGCAATATGTTTTATCAAATCAGACTTATTAACATTGTAAGGGATTTCTGAAACCACAATACGCTCGTGATTATTTTCCACTTCAATTTCAGCACGAGCACGCATAACTACTCGCCCTCTTCCGGAACGGAAAGCCTCTTGTACACCACTAACACCATAGATAAAACCACCCGTTGGAAAATCCGGTGCTTTTACATAATTCATTAATCCTTCAACATCAATAGAATTATCTTGATTAAAGGCGATACAAGCATCAATAACCTCAGTTAGGTTGTGAGGAGCCATATTAGTGGCCATACCTACAGCAATACCCGAAGCACCATTCACTAATAAATTAGGTATTCTGGTAGGTAGTACAGAGGGTTCTTTTAAGGTGTTATCAAAGTTTGGAGTAAAATCAACAGTTTCTTTGTGAAGATCCTGCATCATCTCCTCACCCATTTTATTTAGTCTGGCCTCTGTATAACGCATAGCTGCAGGGCTATCGCCATCAACAGAACCAAAGTTTCCTTGTCCATCAACCAAAGGGTAACGCATAGACCAATCTTGAGCCATACGAACCATTGCCAAGTATACAGAAGAGTCTCCGTGAGGGTGATATTTACCCATAACATCACCGACAACTCTAGCTGATTTTTTATAAGGTTTATCTGAAGTATTACCCAGTTCAATCATTCCATACAAAATCCTACGGTGAACGGGTTTAAATCCATCTCTAACATCAGGAAGAGCACGAGAGACAATTACAGACATTGAATAATCAATGTACGATGACTTCATTTCTTCCTCAATATTAATCTTTATAATTCTATCTTGTTCAAGCATTTAATTGATTAAATTAATTACAATTTTCACGTTATTTATAGGAAGCTAAATTACTACATTCTTATGACATACAAAAGTTTTAATTAAGAAACCTTGAGCAGCTCAATCTGTTATATAAAGGAATAAACCTATGATTTCAGATCAAATTTAACTTCTTTATTCCATTGATTTCACAAAGCAAAAAACACCTCACCCACAAATCGTAGAAGCAGGATTTAATCGGTCTAGGACTGAAGGGCTGTCGGTCTAGGACCGAGGGGTGTTCAGTCCTAGACCGAGGGGGCTTGGCTCCTAGCCCCCCTAAAAAGAACTCACTGAGATGAATCTAAAAGCTTCTTTTTTTACTCCCATTAAACAAACAATACAACTTATTTATTTAATATTTTTTGTTCCTTTTTTTCACTTCTCATTGTTTTTTTGTATCTTAAATAAACCAAGAGAAAAGACAATAACTTTAAACGTTAAAAAGATAGTTTATAAATAATGGTACACTAATGGCACAGTATTTGCTATATTACTTATTAAGAGATTATAAATTAAATTAAACGAAAATCAAGATAGTATAGATTATATTATCTTTGCCTTATTATATAAGGAGGAGAAATTATGAACAATCATTTTTCACAAAACGTTTCCGATATCATTGCCTATAGTAAAGAAGAGGCCAATCGCCTTAAAAACGACTATATAGGACCGGAACATTTATTGCTTGGATTGATTCGATATGGCCAAGGAAAGGCTATAGATATATTAATGGAGTTAAACATAAACTTAATTGACATCAAAAATAAAACAGAAAAAAAACTAAAAAGTGTCTCTAATGATATGCTATTGCCTAATGCCAATATTGCCATATCAGAGACTTCAGCACAAGTGCTGAAAATGTCTTTATTAGAGGCCAGAAAGCTACACAGTGATGAAGCTGATTCTGAACACCTATTACTCGCCTTGTTAAAAGAGGAGAATAATATAGCAGCAACACTACTTGAAGAAGATCAAGTGGATTATAATAAAGTATATGAACTTTTGTCATTGAAACAAGAGCTTGACACACCCAAGAGTTTCTTGGAAGATGACGAAGACGATGACGAAGAGGAAGATGACGATTTGTCGTTCCTTTCTGATAGTTCAAAAGAAAGTACATCAAAGTCAAAAACTACAACTCAGAAACCAACAAACGACACACCTGTTCTAGATAATTTTGGGTTGGATATGACTCGTGCGGCTGAAGAGGGAAAATTAGACCCGGTCATTGGCAGAGAGAGAGAAATTGAACGAATTGCACAAATCTTAAGTCGTCGCAAAAAAAACAACCCGGTACTCATTGGTGAACCAGGGGTTGGAAAATCGGCTATTGTAGAAGGCTTAGCTCTTAGAATAGCACAAAAAAAGGTATCCCGTGTTTTATTCGACAAACGAGTAATATCTTTGGATATGGCTTCTGTTGTTGCCGGAACAAAATACAGGGGACAATTTGAAGAGCGAATTCGCTCTATATTGAATGAGCTTAGGGAAAACCCACAAGTAATTTTGTTTATTGATGAGTTACACACCATTGTTGGAGCCGGATCAGCAGCCGGTTCAATGGATGCAGCCAATATGCTTAAACCGGCTTTGGCACGTGGAGAAATTCAATGTATCGGAGCAACTACTTTAGACGAATACCGAAATCACATAGAGAAAGATGGTGCCTTAGAAAGACGTTTCCAAAAAGTGGTGGTTGAAGAAACTACCCCCGAAGAAACGTTGGAAATTCTAAGAAACATTAAGGATAAATACGAAGATCATCACAATGTAACGTACACAGACAAAGCAATTGAAGCTTGCGTAAAACTAACAGATCGTTACATTACCGATCGAAATTTTCCGGATAAAGCTATCGATGCTTTAGATGAAGTGGGCTCTAGAGTTCACCTAACCAATATCACTGTTCCTAAAGAAATAGAAGATAAGGAAAAAGATATTGAGGAAACTAAAGAGAATAAAATAGAGGCTGTAAAACGTCAAAATTATGAATTGGCAGCTAACTATCGCGACCAGGAAAAGAAGTTGATAGATCAGTTAGAATCTATGAAAGCTAAATGGGAAGCGGAGTTGAAAGAAAACCGAGAAACAGTTGATGAAGAAGAGGTAGCCAATGTAGTTTCAATGATGTCGGGAGTTCCGGTTCAACGCATTGCACAAGCTGAGGGAGTACGTTTAGCGGGAATGAAAGAAAAACTTAAGTCAACGGTTATTGCTCAAGATGATGCTATAGATAAAATATCTCAAGCTATTCTTAGAAGTCGCGTGGGATTAAAAGACCCTAACCGTCCAATAGGTACATTTATGTTATTAGGACCTACAGGTGTGGGTAAAACCTATTTAGCAAAAGAGCTGGCTAAGTATATGTTTGGTTCTTCCGATGCTTTAATCCGCATTGATATGAGTGAATACATGGAAAAATTCACGGTATCCAGATTGGTTGGAGCACCTCCCGGATATGTGGGATACGAAGAAGGTGGACAGCTTACAGAGCAAGTACGCAGAAGACCTTACTCCATAATTTTACTCGATGAGATTGAAAAAGCACACGCTGATGTATTTAACCTATTGCTCCAAGTAATGGATGAAGGTAGATTAACAGACAGTAACGGCCGTGTGGTTGATTTCAAAAACACGGTAGTTATTATGACTTCTAACGTAGGTAGCCGTAGATTAAAAGACTTTGGAGCTGGAGTTGGATTCACCAATCAAGGAAACTTGGAAGATAAAAACTATGCCAGAGGTGTTATTAAAAAAGCATTGAATCGTTCTTTCTCTCCGGAGTTTATTAATAGATTGGATGAAATCATTTTCTTCGATTCTCTATCTTTAGATGCCATCAAGGTGATTATTGATTTAGAATTAGAGAAACTCTACAAACGCATTAACTCTCTAGGTTTCATTGTTAAGCTAGACAACAAAGCCAAAGAGTTTATTGCAACTAAAGGATACGACTCTCAATATGGAGCCAGACCTTTAAAGAGAGCTCTCCAAAACTACGTTGAAGATCCATTAGCTGAAATGCTTATCTCTGCTAAAATTGAAGAGGGAACAATTCTTGAGGGAAGCCTCAATGAAAAAACAGAAACCATTGAGTTCAACATAAAGCAAGTAGAAAAAGTAAAATCGTAAGCTTTCCGTTAAGAACTCATAAACAATAAGACAAAATGTCAGCCCATACAGAGCTGGCATTTTTTTTGCAATCAACCTAGATAGATTAAAAAGATTAATGAACTTATTAAAACAATAATGGTATGAGAAAAGGGAATATTGGAGTAACTACGGAAAACATTTTTCCAATTATAAAGAAGTTTCTTTATAGTGATCATGAAATATTCTTAAGAGAATTAGTATCAAACGCCGTAGATGCTACACAAAAACTTAAAACATTATCTTCCATAGGTGAATTCAAAGGAGAACTAGGAGACTTAACTGTTCATATCTCCATTGATAAAGACAAAGGAACATTAACCATTTCCGATCGTGGTATTGGATTGACCGATGAAGAAATAGATAAATACATCAATCAGATTGCATTTTCAGGAGCCAATGACTTCCTTGAAAAGTATAAAGACGATGCCAATGCCATAATTGGTCATTTTGGTTTGGGCTTCTATTCTGCATTTATGGTTTCAAGTAAGGTTGAAATAGTATCTAAATCGCACAAAGAAAATACAGAAGCCATTAAATGGAGCTGTGATGGTAGCCCTGAATTTACCATGGAAAAAACAGAGAAAGAAGATCGGGGAACAGACATCATATTATATATTGATGAAGATTCAAAAGAGTTCTTGGAAGAACCTCGCATACAAACTCTACTAAATAAATACGCAAAATTCTTACCTGTACCCATTGCTTTTGGCAAGAAAAAAGAGTGGAAAGAAGGAAAAGAAATTGAAACTGATGAAGATTTAATAATCAACAATACGGCTCCACTTTGGACCCGTCAACCAAGTGAATTAAAGGATGAAGACTACATTGATTTCTACAAAACTCTTTATCCTATGTCTGATGAGCCTTTATTTTGGATTCATTTAAACGTAGACTATCCTTTCAATCTGACAGGTATTCTTTATTTCCCAAAAGTTAAAAGCAACATAGAGTTAAATAGAAATAAAATACAATTATACAGCAATCAAGTATTCATTACAGATTCTGTTGAAAATATTGTACCCGACTTCTTAACTCTACTTCATGGAGTAATTGACTCACCGGATATTCCATTGAATGTATCGCGTTCCTATTTACAGAGCGACGCTAATGTAAAAAAGATATCTACATACATCACTAAAAAAGTGGCCGATCGTTTGTTCTCTATTTTCAAAGAGGATAGAAAGGACTTTGAAAGTAAATGGGACAGTGTTAAGATATTCATTAACTATGGTATACTGACTGAAGAGGATTTCTATGAAAGAGCTAAAAAATTCTCTCTACTAACAGATACAGATGAAAAGCATTTTACTTTTGATGAATACCAAGAATTAATCAAAGGAAATCAGACAGATAAAGACGGGAACGTAATTTATCTATATAGCACAAACAAAGAAGAACAATTCAGCTACATTGAATCTGCCAAGAAAAAAGGGTATAGTGTACTCTTAATGAATGGACAGCTAGATATTGCTGTAGTTGGACTATTAGAACAAAAGTTTGAAAAATCCAGATTTACTAGAGTAGATAGTGATGTGATTGATAATTTAATTGTGAAAGAAGACAACACAAAAGAGATACTTCCCGCACAACAACAAGACTTACTATCCAATAGCTTTAAAAGCCAACTTCCTGTAATGGAGAAAAAAGAGTTCCACGTACAAATTCAACCCTTAGGTGAAGATGAAAATCCTGTAATCATTACACAGAGTGAATACATGAGACGTATGAAGGATATGGCTGATATTCAAGCCGGAATGAACTTCTATGGAGAAATGCCTGATATGTTCACAATGGTACTAAATAGTGATCATCAACTTATTAAATCCATTCTAGCGGAAGGAGAAAAAGCTTGCGAAGAAAGTATAGAGCCTCTTCAGAATGAAATTAATGCCATTCAAAAAGAACAAGAAGACATCAACACTAAGAATAAAGATTTAAAACCAGAAGATGTTCCAACAGAAGATAAAGATCGCATTCAAGAATTAGATAAACAATGGAGCGAACTTAAAGACAAGAAAGAAGCTACTTATGCTGACTTTGCAAAGGACAACAAGGTTATTCATCAATTAATTGACTTGGCACTACTTCAAAACAACATGTTAAGTGGTCAAGCTTTAACCGATTTTGTAAAACGAAGTATCGATTTAATCTAATTGTAGATTACCAATAAATATCTCACGAAAGGGATGAACAGATTTATTTGTTCATCCCTTTTTTATTCTATAACATTTTACATTAAATCAGCATTTCCTTGAAAAGACAAAGTAACCATCCAACCATTTGATACTTAAAGGTATACATTAGTGTAATAAAAACACATAAATTCATATTTATTACACAATATTCTATTTGTTTCTAAATAATTATTTACATTTTTGTGTTTGTACTATTTATTCAAAAACTATTGATATAATTATGAAGAGGCTTTTGACAACTTTATTCTTACTTTCTTTTTCTTTTTTACTGCTATTTTCTCAACAAACAGAAACTCAGTATATTACAGGGAAAGGTTTAGGAGATACTCAAACTTGGGATTTTTGGTGTTCTGAAGGACACAACAGTAAAAAATGGAGCACCATAGAAGTACCCTCACAATGGGAGCTTCAAGGATTTGGTGATTATTGCTACGGTCGGTGGTATAAAATACCCGGAGCTGTACCACCTACAGAAACAGGTATATATAAACGTTTTTTCGATGTTTCTGAATCATGGAAAAACAAACAAATAAAAATTATTTTTGAAGGAGCAATGACCGATACCGAAGTCTTTATTAATGGTAAATTGGCTGGACCAATACATCAAGGAGGCTTTACTCGGTTTAGTTATGACATTACAGATAAAATAAAAGTAGGAAAGTCCAATGAAATAGAAGTAAAGGTAGCTAAAGAATCGTCAAACAAATCGGTTAATGCTGCTGAGCGCAAGGCTGATTGGTGGATTTTCGGTGGCATTTACCGCCCGGTATATCTAGAAGCCAAACCTAAATTTAATATTGAACGCATTGCAGTAAATGCAAAAATGGATGGTTCATTCTATGCTGATGTATACACTTCTAATCTTCCAAAAGGATATTCATTAGAGTCGCATATTACTCCTGTAGGTGTTGAAACAGCCTTATTCAATAAGCACAAACAAGCTTTATCCAAGGGAAACACACATACCATAGAAACAAAATGGACTAATGTAAAACCTTGGGATGTTGAAAACCCTAATTTATACACTCTCCATCTAAGGCTTATTAACCCCAAAGGCGAAACCGTACACAACTTCAGTGAACGAATTGGTTTTAGAACTGTTGAACTTCGCAAACGAGATGGATTATATGTAAATGGAGTAAAGGTGGTTCTTAAGGGAATAAATCGCCACTCATTCTATCCTAGTGGAGGTAGAACGACTAATCGTGAAATTAGTTTAATGGATGCAAAGCTCATTAAAGAAATGAATATGAATGCGGTTCGCTTTCATTATGCACCAGATAAACACTTTATAGAGGTTTGCGATTCACTGGGGATTTTTGTTATTAACGAATTAGCTGGTTGGCAAAATGCATACGATAACAAGGTGGGTAAAAAGATACAAGAAAACTTTATGGCTCGTGATGTGAATCACCCCTCCATCATAATTTGGAGTAATGGAAATGAAGGAGGATGGAATGCCAATTTAGATGCAGGATTTGCCGAGCTTGACCCTCAAAAAAGACACGTTATTCATCCATGGGCTGATTTCAACGATTTAGACACTCACCACTACCCTACGTATCAAACTGGGGTTGGACGATTTAATAATGGCTATAAACTATTTATGCCTACCGAATTTATGCATGGAACATACGACCAAGGTCACGGTGCAGGTTTAGAAGATTTTTGGAACAAATGGATATCCCATCCTCTTTTTGTTGGTGGATTTATGTGGGACTTCTCAGATAATGCAGTAGTGAGGACAGATAAAAATGGAATTCTCGATTCCGATGGTTCCAATGGTGCTGATGGTATTCTTGGGCCACACAGAGAAAAAGATGGAAGCTATTATGCAGTACGAGAAATATGGGCACCTATAAAGTTTAAGAAACTACTTATTACCCCTTCCTTTAATGGGGAATTTTTAATTGAGAATGGATATTTATATAGCTCATTGAACAGTTGCAGAATGGAATATAGAGTAATCTCTGCTCCATCCCCTCTATCGGATAATGAGATGAAAATCATTGCTTCCGGAAAAGTTGAGTTACCTAACATTAACCCCTCTGAAGTGGGACGTGCAAAAATGGATTTACCCTCTAATTTCTTTCAGGGAGATATATTAGAATTGATTGCATATGACAAAGATGAAAATGAAATATGCAATTGGACTTGGACCATTCATTATGCAGATGAATATACTGCTCGTGAATTAGCTCAAGTCAGTCAAGAAGGGAAAGTCAGAATAAAATCCACACCTGACAAAACCACCTTATCGGCTAATGGTGTAAACGTTACGTTTAATTGTGTAACCGGATATTTAGAGGAAGTAACTAATACAAAAAGTAAAATATCTTTTAACAACGGACCAATACCTGTTGGAATGAATGCTCGTATTGATAAAGTATCTTCTTATATGGACGGAGAAAATGCTGTTTTTACAGTAAAATATCTAGGTGCTATTGATTCAATACAATGGAAAATGACTCCATCGGGTATGCTACAGATGCATTCAGTAATGCTAAACCGAGGAAGAGGAGGTCAAGGATTTGATGATGCCATTCACGAAGAAAACATATTAAACTTCGGCTTAACCTTTTCTTATCCGGAAGAAAAAGTTAAAGGAATGCGATGGATGGGAAGAGGTCCTTATCGTGTATGGAAAAACCGTATTCCGGGAGCCAACTTTGGCATTTGGGAAAAGGAATACAACAATACTTTAACCGGAGCTTCGTATGAAACTCTGGTTTATCCCGAGTTTAAAGGATACCATGGAAATATTTATTGGAGTACACTACAAACCACAGAATCGAATTTCACAGTTTATAGTGAAAGCGATGGTATATATATGCGAGTATTCACCCCCGAAGAGCCAACAGATAACAAGGCAAATAAGGCCAATCCTAAATTCCCTGAGGGAGATATCTCTTTTCTTTTGGATATTCCGGCTATACGCTGCTTCAAACCCACACATCAACAAGGACCACAAAGCCAACCCGGTGACATTCGTATAAAATTGGGCGATGAGGGATTAAACATCAATTTATGGTTTGATTTTAGAGCTAATTAAAAAGATTCAACACGAAAGGTTTTTCATTAAAAGAGGATGTAATAGCATCCTCTTTTTTTATCTAATGTCATTAAAAATACTACAATTTCACATTTTATCAGAACAACCCTTTTAAGGCTCACAGAGGGGTTACTAAACGGTCTAGGACCGAAGACCCATCGGTCTAGGACTGAAGGGTGCTCGGTCTAGGACCGAGGGGTGTTAGGTCTAAGACCGACTTAAATGCAACCTTCAAAATCGTTTTCTTGTTTCTCTCATTCATCCAAAAGCATACTCATAAAGGCTCATTAATCTTAAAAATAAATAGATTACATCACCCCCATATATAACAAAATGGCGACTGAAAATCAATCGCCATTTTGTTTAGAAAGAACTTGTAACTCAATTAATACATGTGCTTATTAGACTCTAACTCTTCACTATCTATTTTCTTTTTATTCAAGCTACGCCATGCATAGAATATATATGCAAAAACAAATGGAGCTAATAAAGAAACATAAGCCATCGTTTTAAGCGTAAATACACTTGAAGAGCTATTTGCAATGGTCAATGAATATTGAATATCTACATTTGAAGGATAGAAAGCAGTATTATTAAATCCTGCCAGTAAGAACAGAGCTAAAACGGTTAATACTGTACCCGATCCTGCAAACCATATTCCCTTGTCATAAGTAGATTGGAAAATAGTTCTAATAATTCCATAAAGCACTAAAACAACCCCAATTAAAAAGACAGCAGCTACAATAGGCATCTCAATTAAGTTGGTAAAATACTTATAAGGTTGCATAAATATTTCTTGCGTTTCCGGATTTACTGCAAAGCCATCTTTTAATAAGGTACGAATAACAAAGCCCAAGAAAAACACAAGGAAAAGAGCAGTATTAATAATTAAACTTTTTCTGCAACGTTTAATCAAAGGCTCATGGTTAATACTATTCAAGAAATAAAGAACACCTAAAATACGGGCCAAGAAAAGCACTGCAAGTCCAAGCACCACATTCCAAGGATCTAACAAGGCATCTAATCCATGCGATGCATTGGCCCAATGACTAATAACGGGTGACGAACCATCTAATGATAGCAAATTGTCTTTATTTACAATAAAGTTTGAACCATTAAAGAACGTAGCTACTGCACCACCTAATAAAAGAGGTCCAAGTATACCATTTGCAATTAAAAAAGAATGATAAGTTTTTTTGCCTAGTAAATTACCGGCACGGTCTTGGAACTCATAACTCACAGCCTGAAGCACGAAAGTAAATAAAATAATCATCCACAACCAGTAAGCTCCACCAAAGCTGGTACTGTAAAACAGAGGAAAAGAAGCAAAGAACGATGCTCCAAACGTAACCAATGTAGTAAAAGTAAATTCCCATTTTCTTCCCGTAGAGTTTATCATCATTTTACGCTCATCATCTGTTTTTCCAATTTCAAAGAGTAAAGAATTACCACCTTGAACAAATAACAAGAATACTAGAATACCACCTAACAAAGCGATAATCACCCACCAATATTGTTGTAAAAAAATATATGTTTGATCCATAGATACTATATTATTAAAGTTTAGATGATAGAATTAGTTATTCTCCTCTTGTTCTGGTAAATCCGGTCCTTTTCTAATTTCGCGTAATGAAATACCTATTGCTGCAATGAGCATCAAAGTAAACAAGAACAAGAAAATAAAGAACGTTATCTGTACTGTACTTGTATCCAATTTAGATACAGCTGCTGACACAGGGAGCATATCTTGAATGGCCCAAGGCTGACGTCCAACCTCTGCAACAATCCAACCCGCTTGCCCTGCAATGTATGCCAACGGAATGGTTACAATTCCCACCCAATGCATCCATTTCATTTTGTGTAATTTATCTTTGTGTTCCAAATATAGTACTACAATGAAAAATAGAACAAAGTAGAAACCCAAAACAACCATAATACGGAAAGAGTAGAAGTTTAATGGAACATTAGGAACCAACTCGTGTACATCGTTGATATAACCGTAACCAAAATATTCCACATTTTCTTGCAGTTCCTGATAGGCTGCATTTTTTGCTGTTTCATCACCCTGTTTTTTGGCCTCACGATAATCAGATAAGGCAGCAATGGCTATCTTACCTCTTTCAATTTTTTCTTTTGCAGGCAAAGCAACAGTACCATCGGGTTGAACATAACCTCCCTCAATTATATCGGCAATACCCGGAACAAAACTATTAAAATTACTATTGGCTAAAAAAGACAACATATTAGGAATTTCAATTCTAAATAAGAATGGATCTTTCCCATCATCATACGTTTTCTTCGACGGATTTGTCATACCAATAGCAACCAAACCAGCTCCTTCCTGTCCTTTATAAAAACCTTCGGCAACAGCAAGTTTCATAGGCTGAGTTTTACCAATAATGGTACCCGAAATATGACCTGTGAAAACAATTAACCCGGAGGAGATGATACCAAAAATAGCTGCAATCTTTATACTTTTCAACGCAAACTTACGATGTTTGCTTTTTAACAAGAACCAACAGCTAACTCCTACAACAAAAATAGCACCTAATACCCATCCTGAGAATATGGAGTGAAAAAACTTATTTACTGCTGCAGGAGAAAAAGCTACTGCCATAAAGTCTACCATTTCATTTCTCACAGTATCAGGATTAAACTGCATTCCTACCGGATGTTGCATCCAAGCATTAGCTACTAAAATCCACCAGGCAGAGATTGTTGCACCCAAAGAAACAAGCCAAGTAGAAGCTAAGTGAAAACCTTTACTAACTTTATTCCAACCAAAAAACATAACAGCTATAAAGGTTGCCTCCATAAAGAATGCTAAAATACCTTCAATAGCCAAAGGTGCACCAAAAATATCGCCTACAAACCAAGAGTAGTTACTCCAGTTTGTACCAAACTCAAACTCTAAAATTAAACCTGTAGCAACTCCTACAGCAAAATTAATTCCAAAAATCTTCATCCAAAACTTAGCTGTTTTTTTCCAAAACTCATTGCCTGTTTTGTAATAAAGAGTTTCCATTACCGCCATAATAACGGATAACCCAAGAGTAAGCGGAACAAATATCCAGTGATACATGGCCGTCAATGCAAATTGTGCTCGTGACCAATCAACTAACGAAGTGTCAATGTTTGCAATCATGTAGTATTATTTTTTATTAGTATTGATTAACAATGTATTTTCATCTAAAGTGCCTCTATCAATTAATTCTCCTGCCACATGTTCTTCTTTAGTTTCTCCCAATCTGTCCTCATTTAAATAACGAGGGAAAAAGAAAGGACGCAAAATACAGAACATAATGAACAGCTTAATTAAGATAATAAGCCATAGTGTTTTTCCTAACGTCATGCTTCGGAATCCTTCCAGATAAAATTCCCAAACGTTAACCATAGCTTTTCCAATCTTGCGGAATGTATTAAAAAGTCTTTTTTTCATAGCATACTAACTTTTAGTCACAGCCAGTTAAGCAAAAATATCATTTTATAAAGACATAACAAAGAAATAAAAAAGTTAAATTTTAATATGCTTTACTTATTTTTCACCTAAATATTCTAAAAAAATCACAATGGAAAGATAATCACTTATTTTCAAAAAAAAGAATTAAACTTTAAGTTTTATGACATAAACTCTAATTTTTTTAATTTTAAACAAAAAAAAGAGCCTGAGGCTCTTTTTTTATTCATTCACTCTATCTAATTCCGTTGAAGCACTTTCATCAATAAATATTTCTGTGAATCGGGAAAAATGTGCTACATAAGCTGCCGGACCATTACTGTCCGATTCAAACATATCTGCAACCACTTTAGCTTTATTACTTCCTGTAATGAAAAAATAAACACGGGAAGCTTGTATCATTGGCTCACCGGTTAAAGCTATTCTTTTTTGTTCAGTATACGGATTTACCGAAGGCATATATAGTTCTGCCGACTTCAATAAATCTTCTTGTCCTGGAAAGATAGACGAAGTGTGTCCATCATCACCAGCTCCTAGTAACACCAAATCAAATTGAGGATATCCCTCTTTGGATTTGGGTAAGCTTTCATAAACCAACTTGGAATATCTCTTAGCTTCCTCTTCTGGATTGTCTTCTCCACGAATTCTAAAAACTTGTTGTGAAGGAATCGATACAAAATCCAATAAGTGAGCTTTCATCATACCAAAGTTACTCTCTGAATCAGTAGGAGGAACGCATCGTTCATCAACTAAATACACACAAAGCTTATCCCATAACGTTTCCTCTTTATAGTTTTTCACCCAAATATCAAACATTAATTTGGGGGTACTACCTCCACTAAAAGCTATATGAAACTTATCCCCTTCAAAGTTTTTTAATAAATCAACAATTTTCTCAATTATCCCAACAGCTGCCTCCTCTAACGAAGCAAAGGTATGTATTTTCATAACTCACAATATTGATCAGTATTAATTAAATTTTTACAGGGGTTAGTCCATTCGGCACTATGATCTCGCATCATCGCTTCGCTCTCCAAAGGCCCCCAAGTTCCTATTGGATAACCAAATAAAGGTGCATTCTCACATTCATTCCAATATTTCAAAACAGGATCGAAGAACTTCCAGGAAGACTCAACTGCATCACTACGAGTGAAAAGTGTCTGTTCTCCTTGTATACAATCTTCCAACAAACGAGCATAAGCATCTGCAATAGGCACATTGGCTAATTGATTGTATGTAAAGTTCATATCCACCGTTTTAACCTTGAAACCGGCTCCGGGTTTCTTCATACTAAAACGCAATAGAATACCCTCGTTTGGCTGAATACGAATAATTAATTTATTGGCAACAGAACTTTCTCCATCTGAAAACTGGAACATTTGATAGGGTGTCTTTTTAAAATGAACAACAATTTCTGTTACCTTAGTTGGTAAAGCTTTTCCTGTTCTAATATAGAATGGCACACCACTCCACCTCCAGTTTTCTATGCCAATTTTCATAGCAATATAGGTCTCCGTACGTGAATCAGGATTTACATTATCCTCTTCTCTATATCCTTTTTTATCGCCGCCACTTATATACTGTCCTCTTACAATATGTTCTTCAAAATCTTCCTGAGTTAAAGGACGCAGTGAATCATATACCTTAACTACTTCATTTCTAAAACTTGTAGCATCAAAATGAACAGGAGGTTCCATAGCAGTCAAAGCCACTAACTGTATCAGGTGATTTTGAACCATATCACGTAGTGCACCTACTCCATCGTAAAAGCCTCCTCGTTTTTCAATACCTAGACTTTCTACTGCAGTTACCTCCACATAGTCCACATAGTTTCTATTCCAGATTGGCTCAAACATATAGTTTGCAAACCGAAAGGCTAAAATATTCTGTGCTGTTTCTTTACCTAAAAAATGATCGATACGATAAATCTGCTCCTCTTCAAACACCGAGGCATAAATTGCATTTAACTCTCTTGCCGATTGTAAATCATAACCAAAAGGTTTTTCCACTATGATACGTGCATCTCGTTGATTCAATTGCACACTTTTCAAATAAAGAGGTATTTTACCATACAAAGAAGGAGGTGTAGCCAGATAAAACAACAAATGGCTAGGATGATCTTCACCTGTTATTCCCTGAAGTTTTTTAAGCAGTTTATCATAGTCTTCTTTTTTCTCAGAATCCATTGCAACATAGTGTAAATGCTTAACAAAACGATTAATTAATTCCTCATCTTTTATTTCTTCATTTACAAACTTCAGCAATTGTTCGTGTTGATATTCCTGATAAGTTTCATTTGAATAATCACTTCGGCCAACACCTAATATTGCAAAGTCATCGTTCAGCCGATCATCTTTAAATAGTTCATAAAGAGCGGGCATCAATTTACGTTTTGTTAAATCTCCCGATGCCCCAAAAATTACCATTGTAAATGGTTGTTTATTCTTTTCTTCCAATTGCATCATATTACACATTATAAGTTCCCGACTTGGTATCTCCTCCTTTTCCTGTCCAGTTTTCATGATAGAAAACGCCTCTTGGCTGCCCAACACGTTCAAAAGTATGGGCTCCAAAATAATCTCGCTGAGCTTGGATCATATTAGCCGGTAAGTTTTCCGAGGTAAGAGAATAAAAATAATTCAAAGCTGAAGAGAAAGCAGGAACAGGAAGCTCTTCCATCATTGAAAAAGCCACTAACTGTTTCCATCCACTCAACGCTTCAGTAATTTGTTTCTTAAAATACGAAGCTAGAAGTAAATGCTGTGGTTTTTCTTCTTCAAAAGCAGCAGCAATATCATTTAAGAATACACTACGAATAATACATCCTGCACGCCACATTCTAGCGATAGAAGCTAGGTTTAAGTCCCATCCAAAGTCATCAGAGGCTTGTTTCAATACAGCGAACCCTTGTGCATACGATACTAGCTTAGAAGCATACAAAGCTTCTTCTATATCTTTTAATAAGTCCTCTCTTGAATAACTATCACCTGTCTGTCCTCTGCCAAATTCTTTAGAGGCTAAAACACGAATCTCTTTTTGTGCCGATAAGCTACGCTCAAAAACAGCAGAAGCTATAAGTCCTAAAGGCATTCCCAAATTCATGGCATTGATTACAGACCATTTACCCGTTCCTTTTTGTCCGGCAGTATCAAGAATCTGATCGATAACATATGCTCCTTTTTCATCCTTGTATTTCAATATGTTTGAGGTGATTTCTACAAGATAACTCTTCAGTTTCCCCTCATTCCACTGAGCAAAGGTAGCAGCCATCTCTTCATTGGGTTTGTTTAACAAATGCTTCATTAACCAATAGGCTTCACTTATTAGCTGCATATCGCCATACTCAATTCCATTGTGAATCATCTTAACAAAATGCCCTGATCCAGCTGGTCCCACCCAATCACAGCAAGGAGTTCCATCTTCGGCCTTAGCTGCAATACTTTGCAAAATAGGTTTTACCTCAGGCCATGCTTTTGCCGAACCTCCAGGCATAATTGATGCACCATTTAGAGCTCCTTCCTCTCCTCCGGACACTCCACTACCCACAAATAAAAAACCTTTAGATTCTGCCCATTCAACTCTTCGATTACTATCTTCATAGTTAGAATTTCCTCCATCAATAATAATATCACCCGGAGATAAATAAGGAAATAGTTGTTCCATCAAATCGTCTACAGGCTGACCGGCTCTAACCATCATCATTATTTTACGAGGGGCTTGTAGAGAAGAGACAAAAGAGGAAACATCTGTATGACCGTCAAAATTCTTTCCTTTTCCTCTTCCTTCAATAAAACGTTCAACTACCTTTTCTTCTATACCCGGAACAGTGCGATTATATACTGATACTTTCCAACCATTTCGCTCCATATTTAAAGCTAAATTTTCTCCCATCACAGCTAGACCAATAAGCCCAATATCTGATTTCACTTTCTTCTCCATATTCTAATGTTTTATTTTGAATAATTAATTTATTTACAGATTAACTAAGTAAAATATTTTACTTAGTTAATAAACGAAAACGCTTTGCTTTTTGTTCGCAAAATTATAGACTAAACTCATCTATAAACTTGTCCAAATTCATTTATAGTTAAAGATAGTCTTTACAAATAAGAATTAGAACCCAATAATAAACAAACTTACCGAGACAGAAGAAGAATCCGGACACAACAAAATAAACATATTAACATAAAAACAAGCAAAATAAAAAACAAAACAACACAAAAGAAGAATACAATCAAACAACTTGAAAGACAAAACAGAAATATTAAATCTTTGAGAAACAATTAATTTAAGTTAATATAAATAACAAAATGATAACCCAACTAAGTATTCTTTCTAACTTGCACTTCCATATATATTCTTTATCTCTTGTTAGATTTAATCACCATTTAAAAATCAAGCCTAAGAATGAGCTATCAATCAAAAAAGACACGTGTAGAAAAAGATTTAATTGGAACAAAAGAGGTTCCACAAGATGCTTTGTATGGCATTCAAACACTACGTGGCATAGAAAACTTTCAAATCAGTGGATTCAAACTTAATCAATACCCAAACTTCATCAAGGGATTGGCATTAACGAAAAAAGGTGCTGCTTTAGCAAATTATAAATTAGGTTTATTATCCAAGGAATTAAAAGAAGCAATTGTAACAGCTTGTAACGAAATTATAGAGGGAAAATTCCACAATCATTTTCCAATAGATATGATTCAAGGCGGTGCCGGTACTACCACCAATATGAATATTAATGAAGTGGTAGCTAACAGAGCCTTAGAAATCCTAGGACACCAACGAGGAGAATATCAATACTGCTCTCCTAACGATGATGTCAATCGATCTCAATCAACTAATGATGCGTATCCTACAGCAGTACATATAGGACTATATTTAACTCACCTAGATATATTAACACCTTATAAAAAACTGATTCAATCACTACGTCAAAAAGGGGAAGAGTTTAAAGACGTTATAAAAGTAGGGAGAACTCAGCTTCAAGATGCTGTTCCTATGAGTCTAGGTCAGACATTTAATGGCTTTGCCAGTATTCTGGAAGATGAAATTAAAAATCTAAACTTTGCGGCTGAAGAATTTTTAACCGTAAGTATGGGAGCTACAGCAATTGGTACGGGAATATGTACCTTACCTAATTACTCCGAAGAATGTATTAATTCTCTAAGTGAAATCACAGGATATAAATTTCAGTTGGCCTCCGATTTAGTAGGTGCCACATCGGACACATCCACTCTGTTAGGTTATTCTTCCGCTTTAAGAAGAGTGGCTGTAAAACTAAATAAAATATGTAATGACTTACGACTATTATCTTCCGGTCCACGCTGTGGATTAGGTGAAATAGGGTTACCCGAAATGCAACCCGGATCATCCATAATGCCGGGGAAAATCAATCCGGTTATACCCGAAGTGGTCAATCAAATAGCCTATAAAATAATAGGGAATGACACTTGTGTCACCTACGGAGGAAACAGTGCACAAATGGAGCTGAATGCCATGGAACCCATAATGGTACAGTGCTGTTTTGAATCGGCAGATTTGCTACAAAGGGGGTGTGATACATTACGCACATTATGTATAGAAGGTATTATAGCACATAAAGAAAAGTGCAAACAAGATGTACTGAATAGCATTGGTATCGTTACAGCATTAAACCCTATAATAGGTTATTACAACTCCACAAAAATAGCTAAAGAAGCACTAGAAACGGGAGAGTCTGTTTATGACTTAATATTAAAACACGAAATACTATCTAAAGAAGATCTAAATGTTGTACTGGCTCCGGAGAACCTGATACAACCTGTTGATTTGAATATTAAGGTGAAGAAGTAAAAAGCCCCCCAATAAAATATAAAAAGAGAAACCACAGAAAATATTTTCTGTGGTTTCTCTTTTTATATATGATGAATTGGAATACACCCAATCAATCAACCATTAGTATCCGGGGTTCTGATAAGCTTTCTTTTCAGCCTCAGACATTTCCATTCCGTCAAGCTGACCTTGTGGTATTGGACGCAGATAATGATATAAGTCAATTGTTCGGCTATAAGACTTAAGAGTATGATCTCCATAATCACTTCCACAGATTTCATAGGTTTTTGCACGCTCCTCCCACTTTTGAGTACGGACCAAGTCAAACCAACGATAACCTTCACCATAATATTCACGAGACCGCTCATCTAAAATATAATCAATAGTTATTTCTTCAGGAGTGGATGCGATCATAGCAGCACTATTATCTTCTATTTTTTCCACATTGCCATTATTATACCAACGCCATTTACCAGCACGCGCACGGAGAACATTCACTAATTCTCTAGCACTTTTTCCTGCTTCTACATTTGCTCCTTTAACAGCAGCCTCAGCGGCTATTAAATATAACTCAGAGAACTTAGCAACAGGGTAAGGGCGTGTACTACCTGCATTAGGTTCGCCTAATCCACTACCACTATCTGTACGATAAGGCCCAAGTTTCCAAAGTCCAGGATAAACAATTCTACTAATACCACTCGGAGATATTACATAATCAGCTCTATTAGGTAGAACCCCAGCACCAATATTACTTTGTCCTTGTTCTTGAGGATAAGTTATAGCAACATCTGGTTCTTCATCTAAAAATGTTAAAACCGCATCACCAGGATAAATTTTTAGATTGTTTGCATTATAGACAAACTCAGCAGTTGATCCTCCTTTAGGCCAGTTTGCACGATATACTGTTGTAAATGTTCCATCATAACGAGAATCTTGTTTTTTATCTTTAAATATATCTCTTATTACATTGACAGTAGGACACATACGAGTCCATGGACGACCAAATGCTTGAGAAGCCTCTCTTAATACCGGGTTCATCTTATCAGTCCAATCAGGAGATAAAGCACTTTGTATATTTGTATAATTCCATGTCATCATCCAGCCTGCAAAATTATCTGGTGCACCACCACTTCCATAGGAAAGACTTCCTCCATTGTAAAACTCACTATCTTGAGTATGATCAGCATATAAAAGAATCTCATTATTACGATCATTTGTAGCCACATTTACATCATAAAAAGTGGGTTGCAGAGCAAAATGATTAGATTTATCAATTGCTTCAGTTGCTAAATCGTAAGCTTCTTGAAAATACCATTGAGCATCGTGACCATCAGGATCTATTCGATCAGATTCAGGATAAGTTGGAATATTATTTGGATTTTCCAACCACCATCCATAAGTCAAATAAGCTTTTGCTAAATAAAGTCGAGCTACTGTTTTAGTGACACCACCAGTAACACGACCTTGTTCAGGTAAATGTTCTATTGCTATTAATAAATCAGGAAAAATAGCTTTTGTATATACTTCTGTTACTGAGTTTCTAACAGAAACCCGAGAGGCTGAACTATTAAACTTGAGTTCACCTCCACCTAAATCCAAAGGCACACCACCAAAAGTTTGCACCAATAGAAAATAATCAAAAGCCCTAAAAAAACGAGCCTCAGAAATCAACTCCTCTGCTATACCTAATTCCATAGCATTCTCAATGATTCCACTAGCAGTATTTATATTAGAAAAAGCTACCCCCCAAAGCACATCAGATCTAGAACTGGAAGAAGTTAAATTACCAACACCAGACATATCTGCATCCTTAAAATTACCATCGGCAGATTGTGCATAAGTAACTTCATCAGTGCCTGTTAAGCATGAGTTATAATAATAAGCCTGACCATATATATAACGTAAATGAGCATACATAGACGTTATACCTCCATGAATACCTTTTTCAGTTTTAAAAAATCCGGGTTCATAAAAACTTCGAGGCTGTTCATTTAATATATCAGTACAAGATACCATCAAAAATTGTAACATAATTACAACCAGCGTGTATTTCTTTATTTTATTTAACATATGTGTCATTTTTACAATATTTAATCAAAACGTCAAATTTATACCAAATAGATAATTACGTGTAGATGGGGAGTTAGTACCAATTATTGGTGTACGTCTTAACATTCCTACAGCCACATTTTCATCACCATACGAATTAGGTTCTGGATCTAAATTGGTTTCATTATTAAAGGAAGAGAAAAGAACAAATGGATTTTGAACTGTAACATAAGCACGCAATCTACTAACTCCTATTCTCTTTATAAAATCTAATTTATCAAAATTATACCCCAAAGTTATAGTTCTTATTTTTAAATATGAACCATCAAAATAACCTAAAGTACTTCCATATTTTGGATTATCTCCACTCAAAATACCACCAGGCTTGGGATATTTAGCATTAGGATTCTCTGGGGTCCAATAATCAACCTTTACTTGTCCTCGACGACCTGTCAACATATTTAAATAGCCATTCGATGAATGAAGTGAACTGATAAGAATTCCTCCACTTTGAAAAGCGCCAATTATGCTTAAATCAAAATCCTTATAAGCAACACGAGTATTAAACCCTCCTTGAAAATTCGGTTCCATACTCATAATTTGACGATCTTCCGGGCCAATTTGTCTAGTGGGCGTTCCATCAGAATTATAATTTCCTGTGTATTTAACCTTAATCATTCCTACATTACCTCCAGGTTCAAGAATATCTAAATAAGGATCACCTTCTTGCCATAAACCAATTTTCTCATAATCATAAATCGCATCAATAGGATGCCCTTCAAACCATTGATTAGATTCATCCTTCTCTTGGCCAGAAGCAAGAGAAACTAATTTATTTCGATTAGCATATATATTAATACCTGCATCCCAAGTCCATCCGTTATAGTTATCGAGAATAACTCCATTTAGAGTAAACTCAATACCTTTATTTTGAGTTTTTCCTATATTACCCATATAACTACTCACACCTGAAGTTGCCGGTAAATTAACACTTAACAACAAGTCGTTAGTTTTTTGAATATAATATTCAACAGTTCCAGATAAACGCCCACCTAGAATAGAGAAATCCACCCCAAAATTCCATGTAGAAGAATACTCCCAACCAAGACTATGATTAGGTAAGCCAGAGACATAAAAACCAGTGTCAAATTCTGAACCAAAATTGTAAGGCCTCGTATTTAACAATCCTAGTGTAGAATAAGGATCAATAGCTTGATTAGAAGTTTCACCGTATCCCACACGCAATTTAAGATTATCAATTACATCTACATTATTCATAAAAGACTCCTTTTTTATGTTCCATCCAGCAGAAACAGCGGGGTAAGTATGCCACTGGTGACCTTTTGCTAGTCGTGAAGAACCATCAGATCTAATAGTAGCCATCAACATATAACGATTATCAAAAGAATACATAACACGCCCCATCCATGATAATAACCCACTTTGATAATAGTTTTGATTATTAGGATTCACTGTAATTTCTCCGGTTGCATGTCCTAGATTGTAATATTGAAGATATTCAGCAGGAATATCTTTTGCCGAAGTATGAGATTTTCTATAGGTTGTTTCTTCAGCAGAATACATTCCAACTACATTTACTTGATGTTTATCAGCAAAAACCCGGTCATATGTCACCATATGTTCAACAGCCCAATTAGTAGTTCTTTCAGTTTGTATAGAAGCTGTTGATGGTGTAGTAGGATTAGAGCTATTTACACCTTCAGCTGTAAAAGTTCCTTGTTCAATAGAACGAAAATTCAATCCTAAATTCATTTTATATTTCAACCCTTCAATCCAAGGAACTTTAACTTCGGCAAACAATGTATTATAGGATCCATATGCTTTTTTATCATCAAGCCAAGAGGTACTCAAGCCCTCCACAACATCTCTTGTTAAAACCCATTGTTCGTCTTGAGGCATTTTTATTGTTCTCTTCAATGTGCTATCCTCATTATATGGATTAGCTATAGGAGAAGCACTAAGCACACCATAAAGGCCTAATTGACTGCCTTTTGTAATGTTATAATTGCTATTTGTAGATAACCCAAAACGCAAATAGTCACCAACACCTTGATCAAAACTTCCACGCAAAGAGTATCTATCATAGGCTTGAGTTGGAATCACTGCTTCATCTTTATAATATCCTGCACCAAAACTGTAGCTACCTCCAGAAGTTCCTCCTGAAACGCTTACATCATGACTAGTAACAATTGCTGTTTTATACATTAAACTTTGCCAATCTGTATTAATATCATCAGATTCATCTAAAGAGTTAGTAAAAATACCAGCCTCCTTACGCAATTTAGAAAACTCTGGACCATTCATCATGGGATAATCCGAAAATATTGTTTTAAAACCGAAGTATCCATTATAGCTAACTTTTGCAGGTGCTCCTTGTGCACCTTTTACTGTACTGATAAGAATAACTCCATTAGCTCCTCGTGATCCATAAATTGCGGTTGAAGAGGCGTCCTTTAAAATATCCATACTTTTGATATCATTTGGATTAATATCAGATAAATCTCCCATGAAAGGAATTCCATCCAGAACAATTAATGGGTCATTTGATGCTGTCAGAGAACGAGTTCCACGAATACGTATCTGCATACTTGCACCAGGCTTAGATGAAGTTTGTGTCATATCCACTCCTGCAACTCTATTCTGCAAAGCATAAGAAATATTTGTAGCAGGAACCTCTAAAAGCTCTTCACCTCCTACAGAAGCTATTGAACCAGTCACATCAGATCGTCTAGCTGTACCATAACCAATAACTACAATCTCATCTAAAGATCGCGAATCCTCATCAAGGACTATTACTAGTTTTTTATCAGTCTTTACAGACACCTCTTGTGTCTTGTATCCAATATAGGAAATAACTAATATCGCATCTTGCTTTGTTCTTAAAGTAAAATTACCATCTATATCAGTAATAGTACCATTTGTTGTGCCTTTTTCTAAAATTGAAGCACCAATAATTGACTCACCACTTCTATCTCTCACTAATCCATTTACATTAAGATTTTGAGAGAATATGGAAATAGAAAAACAACTACATAAAAGAAGTAACATCAATGTTTTCAAATACTTTTCATTTCTCATCATTTTAAATTTAAGTTTAACAAATACTATTAAAATTTAGTAATACAACAACACCCCTAAACTCTTAAGCAACAACAAGCTTAAAAATATCAAAAAAACACCAACAAACAGTATAACCCTGTAACAGATGCTTTATCATATGTTACATTAATCTCTGACTCAACATTAGCACATAAAAGTATTAGAAAAACAACCACAAAGAGTGCATTGAAACAAAAGCATGATTTAACTAACAGATGCAAAAACCTTTTGAGAAAAAAAGAATAATAAAGAATATCTTTTCTAGATTTCATTTAATCAATTAAACGACAAAGTAAAACGACTCTATTTTCTTTTGTTTTTTCTATACAGATTTAGGGGTAATTGTTATATCTTTGTACGCTTACTACATTGTAAAATAAGAAACTAAGAATATGATTGCCAAAATTGCTAAGTTACTTGAAGAAGTACAGGTTATACAAGCCAAAAGCGAAGAAGAAATTGAAGCACTTCGTATAAAATACTTAAGTAAAAAAGGAATAATAAACTCCTTGATGACTGAGTTTAGAGAAGTTCCTGCTGAACAAAAGAGAGTTGTTGGAGCCAAAATTAATGAGCTGAAACAAACGGCACAAAATAAAATTGCTGAGTTAAAAGAGCTTATGCAGTCTTCCGAATCATCTCATATCGATTTCGATTTAACACGCACGGCTTATCCCATTAAGTTGGGAACCAGACATCCTATATCAATTGTAACTAACGAAATAATAGACATATTTAATCGATTAGGATTTAACATTGCTGAAGGACCGGAAATGGAAGACGATTGGCACGTATTCTCTTCTCTCAACTTTGCTGAAGATCATCCGGCACGTGATATGCAAGATACTTTCTTCATAGAATCTAAACCTGATGTGGTTTTACGTACACACACTTCTTCGGTTCAGACACGTGTAATGGAAACTACCGAACCTCCTATTCGCATCATCTGTCCCGGAAGAGTTTATCGTAACGAGGCTATTAGCTACAGAGCACATTGTTTCTTCCATCAGGTAGAAGCTTTATACATTGACAAGAATGTTTCTTTTGCTGATCTTAGACAGGTATTATTGCTCTTTGCTCAAGAAATGTTTGGTAAAGACACTAAAATCAGACTTCGTCCTTCTTACTTCCCATTTACAGAGCCAAGTGCAGAAATGGATATTAGCTGTAACATTTGTGGCGGTAAAGGCTGTCCTTTCTGTAAGCATAGTGGTTGGGTGGAAATTCTTGGATGTGGAATGGTTGACCCTAATGTATTAAAAGCCAACGGTATTGACAGTGACATTTATAGTGGTTATGCCTTAGGAATGGGAATTGAACGTATTACCAACTTAAAATATCAAGTGAGTGATATTCGTATGTTCTCTGAAAATGACATTCGTTTCCTCAAAGAGTTCCAAGCGGCACATTAATAGAAATAAAAGAATAAAACATATTATTCAAGTCCTTATTGCTTTCAATGCAATAGGGACTTTTTTTATTGTAAACTTCCCTTTATTTAAGGCAAAGTACGCATCCTCCACGCCCCCTTCTACGCCCTCCTTTAATCGGACTAGAATGAAGAGTGCTCGATTTAAGACCGAGGGGGTGTTGGGTTACAGACACCCTCTCTCCTCGTATACTTTTTTTTTTACACAACTTCTTTCTTTTCATTTTTCCACCTTATCCCCATACGTTATAGATGAAAAATGTGTATGTTTGATAGTATTAAATTACAGAATAAAAAAGCTCCTTCTCTTGACTATAATTAGAAAAAAGAGAAATGTAGAAGGATTAATCAATAGAAAAACACCCCCTCACAGAATCAGTAAAACAGCGTTTTTTCTTCATTTTTATCGGTCTAGGACCGAAGGCCTGTCGGTCTAGGACTGAAGGGTGCTCGGTCTAGGACCGAGGGGTGTTAGGTCCTAGACCGATGAAAGGGGCATATTTATTTTTTAGAAAAAACATAAAAGAAAATAGAATAAACAACAAATAAAGAAACCCTTTTTATGTCTACTGAAACATTTTCTTTCAGTTCGTGTTTTATAAGAAACAGAAAACATCATTGATAACAGAATGAAAATAAAAGAACGTTACGAAAAAGTATTGGGTTGGTTTCAGGAAAATGTTCCGGTTGCAGAAACAGAGCTTAATTACTCCAATCCCTTTGAGTTGTTGGTTGCAGTAATCTTATCTGCACAATGCACCGATGTACGCATAAATCAAATCACCCAAAAACTTTTTTTCGACTACCCCACTCCCGAGGCAATGGCAATGGCTACCCCGGAGGTCATTTTTGAATACATCCGAAGTGCAACCTATCCTAACAGTAAAGCAAAACATCTGGTAGGTATGGCTAAAATGCTGGTAGAAAAATTCAATAGTGAAATACCCGATACGTTAGAAGAACTAACCACTTTACCCGGTGTGGGAAGAAAAACGGCCAATGTGGTTTTATCTGTTATTTTCAAAAAACCGGCTATGGCAGTTGACACACACGTTTTCAGAGTAGCTAACCGAATTGGCTTGACTCGAAACTCCAAAACGCCTTTAGAAACAGAAAAAACATTAGTTAGACATATTCCCAAAGAATTAGTTCACATTGCACACCACTGGCTTATTTTACACGGCAGATATATCTGTACTGCACGTAGTCCTAAATGTAGCGAATGTGGAATAAAACTTTATTGTAAGGAGTTTGCCAAACAAACTAAAATAGAAAGTAAATAGAGAAAAGATAAAAACCATTCTATCTATATTAAAATAGGATGGTCTCTTTTTTGAAACCATCCCATTTTAATAAATTCTTAATCACTTATAAAACTACTCTTCTGTATCAATAATTTTCCACACAATGGTTGATAAAATGGCACCAATGAATGGAGCAACAATAAATAACCATAATTGAGACAATGCTTGTCCTCCTTCAAAAATAGCCGGGCCAATACTACGAGCAGGATTTACTGAAGTTCCTGTAATGGGAATACACACAATGTGAACCAAAACAAGTGTCAATCCAATAGCCAAACCGGCAAACTTATTCTCAGCACCCTTAGAAGTTACCCCAAGAACCACTAACACAAAAATAAAAGTAAAGACAATTTCAGCAACCAAAGCAGGTATCATATCGGTATAACCATTGGAACCGGTAAGAGTAGTAGTTGAACCGGAATCTTTTGCCAATACATATAAAACAGCAGAACCTAAAATGGCTCCAATCACCTGGAAAATCATATACATCCCGGCCTCTTTATTACTAATTCGTTTGGATAAAAACATAGCTAATGTAATGGCAGGATTAATGTGACATCCGGAGATTTTCCCAATAGTATAAGCCATGGCTACTACAGATAAACCAAAAGCAAAAGCCACACCCAATGTACCAACAGCATCAAAAGGTTGTCCGGCTCCTGCAAATACTGCAGCACCACATCCCATAAGTACTAGAACAAAAGTTCCAACAAGTTCAGATAAATACTTTTTCATAATTATTATTTTTAAAAATAAAGTTAACGTTCTTATTAATATATTTTGATAAATATAAATCTATTTTTCATTTTTCAGACTATTTTACATTCTTTTTTTGAGCAATCGCTAAAACTAATCGGCCTAAAAGCGTTATCCCAATGGGTTCTTTAAGCTTCTCTTTTGGTTTATACAAGAAAATCCGAACAGATAAATGCAAAGAAATCAGGAATAAGTTCTTCTGTTAAGTAGTATGGATTTCATTATACTTTGCTGAATTCCCTATTCACAAAAGAGTATTCCAACCCAATCAATTAATGAATTATTTCCACAATTCATAGGGATAAAAAGAAATAAACACTAACTTTGCTCATCTAATAAGATATAGATTAACTTAAATAAAGTATTGAGTATGCAAACAATTGACAAATTTAATTTTGATGGCAAAAAAGCTTTTGTTCGTGTAGATTTTAATGTGCCTCTTGACGAAAACTTCAACATCACTGATGATACAAGAATTCGTGCAGCACTACCTACACTGAAAAAAATATTAAGTGAGAATGGTATGCTTATTATAGGCTCTCACCTAGGTCGTCCTAAAGGAGTAAATGAAAAATTCTCTTTGAAACACATCCTTAACCACGTATCTAAACTTCTAGGTGTTGAGGTTCAGTTTGCTAAAGATGCTATGGGTGCAGAAACAGCAGAGCAAATTAACAACTTAAAACCAGGTGAAGCTCTTTTACTTGAAAACTTACGTTTTTATGCTGAAGAAGAAGGAAAACCTCGTTTAGCTGATGATGCAACAGACGAAGACAAGAAAAAAGCAAAAGAAGAGCTTAAAGTGAGCCAAAAAGAATTTACTAAAACATTGGCTTCATATGCTGATTGTTATGTTAATGATGCTTTTGGAACTGCTCACCGTGCACACGCTTCAACTGCCTTAATTGCAGAGTACTTTGATGCTGACCATAAAATGTTTGGTTACTTAATGGGAAAAGAGGTTAATGCAGTAAACAAAGTAATGAATGACATTCAACGTCCATTCACAGCCATTATGGGAGGTTCAAAAGTTTCATCTAAAATTGAAATTATTGAAAATCTTTTAGGCAAAGTAGATAACCTAATCATTGCAGGAGGTATGACATACACCTTTGTGAAAGCTCAAGGTGGTAAAATTGGAAACTCCATTTGTGAAGATGACAAACTAGATTTAGCACTAAGTTTAATTGATAAAGCAAAAGCACAAGGGGTAAATTTAGTATTGGCTGTAGATGCTAAAATTGCAGATAAGTTTGCTAACGATGCTAAAACCGGTTTTGTTGATGTAGCAGAAATTCCTGACGAATGGGAAGGTCTTGACATCGGTCCAAAATCAATTGAACTATTTTCAAATGTAATCAAAGAATCTAAAACTATTCTTTGGAATGGTCCAACCGGAGTTTTTGAATTCGATAATTTTGCAGGTGGAACAGAAGCCGTAGGTCTAGCTATAGTAGAAGCAACTAAAAACGGAGCTTTCTCTCTTGTAGGAGGAGGTGACTCAGTAGCTGCTGTAAACAAATTCAACATAGCAGATAAAGTTTCTTACGTATCTACTGGTGGTGGTGCTTTACTTGAAGCCATTGAAGGTAAAAAGCTACCAGGAATTGCTGCAATAGAAAAATAACTATATTCACTGATAATTTGAAAGAGCACCTTTCTTGGTGCTCTTTTTCTCTCTACTCATATGAAAAAAACAATCGCTTTTATTGTTCTCACTTTTCTATCCCTTTCTTTTTTACTACTTATCAGTTCATGTAACTTCAATCAAAAAGAGAAGCAAGTCTACGTTAAGCCAACTGATTTAGAAAAATTACGATTAGGAGCTATGTCGTCAATGGACTATATTCCTTTTGTAGTGGCTAAAAAAACAGGAATCTATGATTCATTAGGTTTAGATTTAGAGATTATAAAGTTCTTCTCGGCAAACGATAGAGATGCGGCTTTTCAATCGAATAACATTGACGGAACAGTTATTGATTATACAGGTGCCATTTTACAACAATCGAATGGAATACCTTTGAAGTTAATTATGAAGAATGATGGATTCTTCTATCTCATTGCAGGCAAGGAGAGTGACGTAAAAACATTGTCGGACCTGAAAGGAGTAAATATAGCCGTATCCAGAAACACAGTTATAGATTATTCTACTGACCAGTTTCTAGAGAAAGCAAACATAACTGAAAAAGAGGTCAATAAACCGGAGATTAATAAAATCCCATTACGCTTTGAGATGCTTCAGAACAATAAAATTGAAGCCACTGTACTTCCCGACCCCTTTGCTACTATCGCTTTAAATAATGGACATCACTCCGTTATTACTACAAAAGAATTAGGTATTAGCATAACAGGTACTATGTTTACACAAAGTGCCATAGACAATAAGAACAGAGAGATTCAAGTGCTCATTTTAGGTTATAATGCTGCTATTCAATATATGAAAGAGCAACCTCTATCTGTTTGGGGACACATTTTAACGCAAGATGCAGGAGTTCCTGAATCCTTGATTCATGCCATTCAACTTCCTCATTATGAAAAGGCGTCTTTACCACAAACAAAAGACATTAAACAAGCCACAGATTGGCTCAGGGGGAAAAAACTAATTCCGGAAACCTACTCTGAAGAGCTACTAATGGACGAATCTTTTATAAAATAAGTAAAGATTAGAATGGCAACATTAGAGATTAATCACCTCAATATATATTATAACAAAGGGAAGGAAAAGGTACAGGCCGTAAAAGATCTTAGCCTTACACTACCTAAAGGGCAGATCTATGCTATGGTAGGTCCATCCGGATGTGGAAAATCCTCGCTATTATATACCATTTCGGGAATTCTATCCAACTATACAGGAGAAATAAAAATAAACAACAACCTCCCCGATAACAAAAAACACTCCATTGGGTTAGTGCCTCAACATTATGGATTACTCCCTTGGAAAAAGGTAAAAAAGAACATTTACCTACCACAAGCCATTCGAAAAGAAAAAGTGGAAGAAAACAGAGCCACAAACATCATCAATCAGCTAAAAATAGAATCGTTATTAGATAAGTATCCCAACCAATTAAGTGGAGGTGAACAACAAAGAACAGCTCTAGCCCGTGCTTTTATTCAACAACCTGATCTTCTTTTAATGGATGAGCCTTTCTCTGCATTGGATGCCTTGACCGCAGAAAAAAGTCGCACCCTTTTTCTAAAGCTATGGGAAGAACACCAGATAACCACCCTACTCATTACACACAATATACAAGAAGCTGTAGAGTTGGCACACAAAGTCATTTTACTCAGTCCGGCTCCCGGAACCATAAAACACATATTAGATTCACCCTCTGAATATGAAGTCAGAAAAATAATACAAACCCTATGGTAAAAGTCATTCAAACCAATTTATTCAAAATAATTGTTGGCTTTCTCCTGATAAATATAATTTGGTTTACAGCCTCCTTCTGCACAACTACACAACTGATTGTTAACCCCATTACAGTGTATAAGAGCATTCCACAAATATGGAGTCAATCTATGGATGTACATTTACTAACCAGTTTAAGACGGATTGTACTGGGTGTTTTCATTGTAGTCTGCATAGGATTTCTCTTCACCTATTTTTTAATACAAAACAAAGCCGCTAAATTACTTATCGACTCTTTTGTCTACATCTCCTACCCCATTCCTAAATTAGCACTACTCCCTATTGTAATGCTTTTGGCCGGTATAGGTGAAACCACAAAAATCATAATGATTGTTCTCATCATTGTTTTTCAAATCATTATTAACCTTCGCGATGGAATAAACAAAATTCCGGCAGAAAGCCAATTTGTGGCTACCTCTTTAGGTATTAATAAAAGACAAAGATTAAAGCATATCATTTTACCGGCTATTACTCCCGATTTGCTTTCGGCATTAAGAGTCGCTGTGGGAACAGCTATTTCTGTCCTTTTTGTAACAGAAACTTATGGAACTTATCAGGGAATGGGCTATTTCATTGTAGATGCCTGGATGAGAATAAATTACACAGAGATGTATGCCGGCATTGTCATTCTTAGTTTCTTAGGCTTCTTACTCTTTATTATTATTGACTTTCTTGAATTAATAACCTGCCAATGGTTAAATAATAAATCAACTAATTAATTTATAAAATGTTTACATTAAAAAAGTACATCATAACTTTTAGTCTTATTTTAATTTACACAATCAACATTTACTCACAAGAAAAAATAAACACGATAGTTAATACAGTAAAAGAGCGAATTCTTGTTTCCGGATATGCTCAAGCGGGTTACGACTATAGTACTGAAGGTGAAGGAGAAAATGAATTTCTATTACGGAGAGCCACATTAACCGTGATTGGAAAAATAACCCCCCAATGGACTACCTGTTTTCAATATAGCTTTACACAAAAAGGAGACATATTAAATTGCTATACTGAATATTCATTTATGCCCGAACTAACGGTTCGGATGGGGCAATACCTCACTCCTTTTACTCTTGACAATCAAATATCTCCTGCAGCCATTGAGTTGATACGAACTCAATCAACAGGTACTAAATATTATACAGGATGTGATAGATCCGATTTTGCCTATGGTGCTCAAGGAGGACGCGATATAGGTATTATGGTTTTAGGCTCACTGTTTAAGAATAAATTAGATTATGCCTTTTCCGTACAAAATGGGCAAGGAATAAATACCAAAGACAAAAACAAACAAAAGGATATTGCAGGAAAACTTGATTTTCACATATTGGATTCTTGGATAGTTACCGGTTCTTTCATAAAAGGAAAAGGGCACGCCATAGCCGATTCCAGATATAATGACATAAAAATGGACGAGGATTACAGAAGAAATCGCTGGTCTGTGGGAAGTGCTCTTGAGTTCAAAAAAGTCAATGCACGCGTTGAATATATGGAAGGAAAAGACAAAAACACTCGCAGTCAAGGAATGTATGGGTTAGTCTGCTGTGAAATTCTCCCTAAATTAGAATTAATTGGTTCAGTTGACTTTCTTAACAGAAATAAAGAGACAAAAGACAAACAAGTTATGTATATTGGTGGAATACAATACTGGTTTTACCCAAAATGCCGATTAGCAGCACAATATACTTATCAAAAAGAGAAATTAAGAGGTAATGCACAAGTACTGCAAGCCCAAATACAAGTTTCATTTTAATTAGGTTATGAATTACAAAAACATCTTATGTGAGATATTTGAAGAGACCCAAGTTTATAAAAATGAAGGGGAATCTGTTTCTTATATTCCTGAATTAGCCAAAGTGAATCCCAATCAATATGGCATCTACTTGCAAACCATCTCGGGCGATAAAGTGGGTATTGGTGATTATCAAACCCCTTTCTCCATTCAAAGTATTTCAAAGGTATTTACTCTGGCTATTGGCTTCTCTATTTTAGGAGAAAGGTTATGGGAAAGAATTGGCGTGGAGCCTTCAGGTAACGCATTCAACTCTATTGTGCAATTAGAAATTGAAAAAGGAAAGCCTAGAAACCCCTTAATTAATGCAGGAGCCTTGGTTCTTTCAGACATTTTAATCTCTCATCTTAAGAACCCTTTGGACGATTATTTAGATTTTGTTCGCAAATTAGCTAAATGTTCCACCATTCAATACGATGAAAGTATTGCTAAATCAGAAAAAGAGTATGGCTACCTCAATGCATCCATTGCAAATATGCTTAAACATTACGGAAACATAGAAAATGACGTAGATGATGTCTTATCTTTCTACTTCCATCAATGTGCCGTAACTATGGATTGTGAACAATTAACTCAGGCCTATCTTCCTTTTGCCAATCACACAGAACCTTTTACTTATGGTTCTGTAAATCTTACAGCATCACAAGTGAAACGGATTAATGCCATTATGTTAACCTGTGGTTTTTACGATGAATCAGGTGAGTTTTCTTATTTGGTAGGCTTACCAGGAAAAAGTGGAGTGGGTGGAGGAATATCGGCCATTTGTCCACACGAATATGCTATAACTGTATGGAGCCCCCGTTTAAATAAAAAAGGAAACTCTGTCTTGGGAGTTAAAGCACTGGAGTTACTCACAACAAAAACCAAACTGAGTATATTTTAAAAAAGGCTAAATTGGGTAGCTATAACAGTAAAGTAAGGATTATATTCAATTCATATTGTCTTTTTATTTGTATTTTTGATTGTTATAAAACAGAATTGTTTCCATTGAGAGACTATGAGAAAGGAAGAAGGATGAACGAAAAAGATATTATTCAACAATACCATACCATTGAGAAGTTACTGCTACATAGCAGATTGAAAGAAGCTCTAAAAATACTAGAGGATCAAATTAACCACGCTAAAGCCATTGAGCTAAAGAATGAGCACATTCAAATTAGTACTTCATATCAATATATGCTAAAATATATGGCTGAGGGAGTAGCCGACCCTGAAAGGAAAAAGCTATATGACAAACTGATAAAAGACACTTTAAACCTTAACGACCGAACAAAGGTTCTACTCTTAGACACTGTTTCTTTTAAATTCTATTATACCTCTCGTATACAGCAAAAAACAAAACTAAGTCTTACCTATGAAGAAATTCTAAACACGTTAGAATCATTTAAAGATGATTTTGCCGTAGCTAGCCTAATGGGGTTGGAACAATTAGAGCCCATTCTTGAAAAACGGGAAGATGCTAATAGAGAACTATTCTATAATGTTTGGCTAAACATAAGACTCTCAAGCGAAGAGGTGGAAGCGTTGGAAAACATCTTAGCTTCAAATCTGGTTAACCCCATTGATCAAAACTTATTGATAAGTGCTTTAACAATGAGTTTAATGGAGTGTTTTGATGAGGAAAAACTAAAAATTCTTTTGAATGGATATACTCACCCCAACATTGAAGTAAATCAGCGGGCATTAGTGGGCATGGCCCTTATTTTCCAACTTTACTCGGAACGATTGTCTCTTTATCCTGAAATTGTACATCGCATTGAATTTCTAAATGAATCTGAATCTTTTGGAGATAATTTGAGCCGTGTATACACTCAATTACTACGCAGCCAAGACACAGAAGAAATTGAGCGTAAAATGAAAGAAGAAATCTTTCCTGAAATGATGAAAAAGGCCTCATCACTAAAAGGGTTTGACTTTGAAAACCTAGAGATTGATGAAGACGAAATGAAAGATTGGGAAGATAAATTAGAAGACTCCGACTTTGGAGAAAAGATAAAAGAGATGCAAGAACTCCAAATGCAAGGGGAAGACATCTATATGACTACTTTTACGCATTTAAAAAGTTATCCTTTTTTCCAGGAGTTTCATCATTGGTTTTATCCGTTTGACAAACAACACTCCAGTGTAATTAAAGAGCTTGGTTTCTCTAGCGAAAAGAGTAATCCTATTATTGATTTGATTTTAGGGTCGAACATTTTCTGTAATAGTGACAAATACTCGCTTTGCTTTATGGTGCAACACATCCCACAAGCACAAAAAGACATGATGCTCAGCGAACTAAGCGAAGCACAACAAGCACAACTGGAAGAAGAAAAAAAAGAAATCTCAAGCAATAAAACCAATCCTAAGTTTACAACAAATCAGTACGTTCACGATCTCTATCGCTTCTTTAAACTTTACCGGAGAAAAAGTGACTTTGAAGATATCTTTAGTAAAAAAATGAACCTACATCAGGTTCCTATTCTGAAGCAAGTTTTATATACTCCCAAACATCTCTCATTTTTAGCTGATTTCTTTCTGTTCAAGGAGCGATACATTGAAGCCATTGAGATATTCCAAGTCCTTATGAATGAAATGGAGGAAAGTTCATTTTTATTATTCCAAAAGTTTGGGTTTGCTTGTCAACGAGAAAAAAGATATGTTGAAGCGATTGATGCTTATTTAAAAGCAGACTTAATCTCTCCTAATAGTTTATGGATTTATAGAAACTTAGCTCTTTGCTACAGAAGAGTACAGGCTTATGACAAGGCGTTAGTGTACTACAAAAAAATAGAAGAGATTCAACCTAAGAACAAAAACAACTTATATTATATTGGTTTTTGTTTAAGCAATTTGGAGTCTTACGATGAAGCATTGAATTACTTCTTTCAATTAGACTTAATGGATAGTAATAATCCACGTACTTGGCGCTCCATTGGTTGGTGTTCATTTATAACCGATAAACAGGAGCAAGCCGAACGTTATTATGCTAAGGTGTTAGAGAAAAAACCTCATCGAATAGACTTTATAAATGCCGGACACATTGCATGGGTTACCGGAAATCTTGAATTAGCCAAAGAGCGTTATAAAGAAGGATTAAAAGCGAGTGGTACAGTCTCTGAATTCATTGAAAAGATAAACTCGGATAAAAAGCTATTAATTCAATTTGGAATATCTGAAGATGACATTCCATTAATGATTGATTTGGCTCTTTAAAAGTATAAGGAATAGCTCCGACTAAATTGGAATTGAGAGATACACCTAATTCTACAGTGAGAAAATGTTTCTGTGAGGGAGTTCAAAATGGGAAGCAAGAAAACTACGTCGAATAATCCCGGCACTAATTTTAATGAAATGTTTTGAATCTCCTTCTTAAGGATAAAAAACAGTTTTAATCAATATAGAAGTATTGATTAAAACTGTTTCAGTTCAGCATAAAGTTTTTGTACAGGCAATCCCATAACATTGTAAAAACTACCCGAGATATATTCTACTCCAATATAACCAACCCACTCTTGTACACCATACGATCCTGCTTTATCGAACGGTTTATATTTCTCAATATAATAGTTTATTTCTTCCTCAGATAAAGAGGTAAAACGAACTTCTGTTCGAGCAACAAAAGAGGTTAGTTTTTCTCTAGTTAAAATACACACCCCTGTATAAACTTGATGTGTGTTCCCTGATAACTGACTTAGCATACTTTGAGCTTCAGCTACATCTTTAGGCTTACCTAATGCTTGATTCTTATAATAGACCAAAGTATCTGCTGTAATCACCAAATCATTAGGAGCCAAAAACGGTCTCATGACTTCTGCTTTTTTACGAGCAATGTATTGAGGAATCTCCTCACCTTTCAATGTATTGGGATAGGATTCATCTACACTAGGCAATGATTTCACGGTAAAACACACTCCTAAACCTGTCAATAACTCTTTTCTTCGAGGAGAATTGGAAGCAAGAATAATATTATATTTATCTAAATGAGAAAGCATTGATTAAAAGTTTTACCAGCCAAAAGCTGTTTTTGAAGCCAACCATTTACCTTGAGCTCTCAATACTTGCTCAATAACATCACGTCCACAGCCTGCTCCTCCGGGAAGATGAGATATGTATTTAGATACAGCTTTTACATCAGGAACTCCATCTTTCGGTGCACAAGGCAAGCCACAGGCTTGCATTACTTCTATATCCGGAATATCATCTCCCATAAATAAAATCTCCTCATCTTGTAAACCTCTTTTGCCCTTAAAGTCTTCGTAATCTTTAATTTTTATGGAAGAACCCAAATAAATATCTTTCACTCCTAAACCGGCAAATCGTATGCGTACAGCTTCTGTACGTCCACCGGTAATAATGGCCACATCAAAACCCAACTTAACGGCTAATTGTATGGCATAGCCATCTTTCGTGTTTACTGTACGCATAGGTTCGCCTGATGGGTGTAAAGGAATGACCTCTCCACTTAACACACCATCTACATCAAAAGCAAAAGCCTTTATCTTTTTCAAATCGTAATTTATTGTACTCATTACTATTATCTATTATTTTTTTATATTCACTATACTATCACTAATCTCCTTATACAGATGATGAAGAGAAGGATATGGAGTTAGCATTTCTAGATGCTCCTCCATCACTTTCTTATCATTTCTTATTGCAGGACCAGTTTGTGCTTCTCCGGGGGCTAGAAAGTGTACTTTCTTTGCTGTTTCTTCAATTAAAGGTAATAAAGCCTTAAAAGGTAAATCATACTCTTCCAGTAAACTTGCAGCTGAAGCATACATATGATTGGTGAAGTTGCTGGCAAATACTGCTGCTAAATGTAAACTCTTACGTTGCTCAGACGAGGCTTGATAAACTTCTGTAGTTAACTCTTTAGCAATTTCAAGCAAACATTCAGTTTCTTTGGAGGAAGAACCTTCAATAAAAAGAGGTATATTAGAAAAATCAACAGCTCTTTTTTTGCTAAATGTTTGCAAAGGATAGAACACACCAAAATGCAAACAATGTCCTTCCCAAACAGATATTGGAACACTACCTGCAGTATGTATCCACAATCCTTTTTCTCGTTCAGAAGTTAATTGGGGAACCAACTGTAATAAAGCTTCATCAGTAAGAGCTGTTATATACAAATCAGCATTAGTATTTATCTGTTCTATTGAATCGGTAAAATCAGCACCCACAAAATCAGCTAAAAGCTGAGCAGCACTCAGTGTTCTACTATAAACCTGCTGAATATTGAATCCTTTTTGATGCATCGCCTGAGCCAGATGAGTGGCCAAATTTCCGGCACCAACAAAAACAATAGAAAGCTGATTAGGCATAGAATTAATCATTTGGATTTAAAATAAAGTAATGCACCAATTAAAAGTAATACAATGGGTAACAAGTAGGTTGAGATAGACCCCAATAATGAGATGATTAATCCCATATTAAGAAGCACCCAAATACCCAATAAGATAACACCTACAGTCTTGTCTTTCTTCAGTAGTAAAAAAATAATTGCTGCATATAAAATAAGATTATCGGGACGCATAACCCAAGAAGCTCCTAGTTTAGAGAATCCCACCAAACGGTCAAATAAATAGAGAAGTCCCATAACAATCAGCGTCATTCCTGATGCCCGATATGAATCATTTCGAGAACCTGCCATAGTTAATCTTGTTGTCCGTATTTATTCAAATGTATCTTCTCCCATTGTAAGTTTTCCTCGTTAAAAGGCTTTCTTTCCATTCCTTTATGACCAACTGCCACAATGGATAAAACACGCAATTCCATAGGAAGATCAATCAGGTCACGGACATACTGTTCAGAAGCCACTCCGGTACTGGTAAATCGCTCTCTGACTTGTACCCAACAGCTGCCCAACCCCAGATCTTCTGCTTGTAACTGCAGCATCAATGTAGCAATGGAAGCATCTTCAATCCAGACATCACTTAAAGATGGATCAGCCACCACAACAACAGCTAAAGCTGCACCCGCAATTAAAGTTGCTCCGGCACTTTTACAGGTAGATAGAGCGTTCAAAGTATCCTTGTCATCCACTATAATAAATTGCCAAGGATTACTGCTCTTTGAGGCAGGAGACTTTAAAGCAGCCTTCATTAGGGTTACTACATCATCTTGTGAAACAGACTCCTCTGTAAATTTACGCATACTGCGTCTACTGGTTATTAAGTCACTAAAGCTCTTCATTTTATTATTATTTTTAATCTTACTTCCATTTCGTAACAGACACAAAGATAAAAAATAGATCAGGTCTTTTCATCTTTTCACAATCCTTTTTACAATGGACTTACTGCTCTTTTTAATTAAATACACTCATTTTCTAAAATAAAAAGCTAAGTTTGTATATCAATGGATATACAGTTAACCACATACTATCATCTGAAAGATATCCCCATATTACCAGGAGAAAACACCTTTCACTCCAAGGAGTTGTTTGAGATTTATGAATCAACTCCCGGGTATACGCCTATTCTTATTGTTGCACGCAAAGGAGAGCATGTGAAAGGAAAAATCCTAGCTGTTACCCGAACACAGAAAAAAGTATTCCCTCCTTCCATCATCAGAAGATGTGTAATTTATGATCACGGAGAGTTTTTTTGTAAATCACAGAATGATAGTGAAACTCTTTTTGGTTTTATGCTGGAACACTTAACCCAAGAGGTGCTACGCAATGCTTTTATCATTGAGTTCAGGAATTTATCTCATGCAAAATTCGGGTATCGCTTTTTTAGACAAAACGGATATTTTCCTATGAACTGGCTTCGTGTAAGGAACTTTATATCTAAAAACAGATCCATAGAAAGCAGCTTCAGTTCATCCCGAAGGAGACAACTTCGCAAAGGACTAAGAAATGGAGCAGAGGCAAGGGAAGCCCAAAACTACGAAGAGATTAATACTTTTGCAGAACTTTTGAAAAAACATTACTCTTCAAAAATAAGAAAACACTTTCCCGATCAGATCTTTTTTAATCGACTGAAAACATCTTTTGACTCTAAAAACAACAGCAAAATATTCATTGTAACTTACCACGATAAAATTATTGGTGGATCTGTTTGTGTTTATTCAAAAGACAAGGCTTATCTATGGTTCTCAAGTGGATTAAGAAAGTCATACCGTGCACAGTATCCGGGAATTCTTGCCGTTTGGATTGCTCTGAAAGATGCAAAAAAAAGAGGATATAAATCTCTTGAATTTATGGATGTAGGTTTGGCTTTCCGACCTCATGGTTATCGCGATTTTGTTCTTCAGTTTGGAGGAAAACAAAGTAGTACACGTCGTTGGTTTAGACTGAAATGGAAGTGGCTAAACAAAGCCTTTATAAAACTTTATTTATAAACTTACTAAGTCTGGATTCAATTAACCTGTATCCATAATCCAACTTCATCTTTTTTATATTTAAGACAATTTTATTTCCAAAAGTGGAAACCCTCTAAAACCCCACATTATTCCTTATCCTTTTTTACTATTTTATAAGACCTTTATTTGAAGAAATATTTCATTATTAGGCAATAAATCACTTTCTTTGTTCATAATAAAATAAAGACCTAAAACTAAATTAATTAACAAAAAAGGGTTATGAAAATAACAAAAATTGAACACTTAGGCTTTGCAGTGCCTTCAATAGAAGAAGCTTTACCCTACTATGAAAACATATTAGGATTCAAATGCTACAACATTGAAACTGTGGAAGATCAAAAAGTTAAAACTGCCTTCCTAAAAGTTGGAGAAGTAAAAATTGAATTGCTTGAACCAACCTCTCCCGATAGTCCAATTGCTAAATTCTTAGAAAAAAGAGGTCCCGGATTCCATCATATAGCTTATGCTGTGGAAGATGGTGTAGCTGAAGCGCTAAAAGAAGTTGAGGCCGAAGACATTCGCTTAATTGACAAAGCACCTCGTAAAGGAGCTGAAGGACTAAACATTGCATTTTTACATCCTAAATCAACTCAAGGTATATTGACCGAGTTGTGCGAAAAATAACTTATTATTTGAAAATCTATTTATACTTTGAGTTAGAACTTCTTTTTTCATAGTTCTAAATCAGAGTATGGACAAAACTAACACAATATACATGAGTAATCAATTAGAAAAGATTAAAGAGCTGATAGAGCTTCGTGCTAAAGCTCGTTTGGGTGGAGGTGAAAAATCAATTGAAAAGCAACACGCCAGAGGTAAATATACTGCTCGTGAGCGAATAGCTATGCTTTTAGATGAAGGAAGCTTCGAGGAAATTGATATGTTTGTAAAACACAGATGTACAAACTTTGGTCAAGAAAAAAAGAAATTCTTAGGAGATGGAGTTGTTACCGGATACGGTACAATTGAAGGCAGATTAGTATATGTCTTTGCTCAAGACTTTACCGTATTTGGTGGTTCTTTATCAGAAGCGATGGCACAAAAAATCTGTAAGATTATGGACATGGCTATGAAAATGGGAGCTCCTATAATTGGTATCAATGACTCGGGAGGTGCTAGAATTCAAGAAGGAATTAACTCATTAGCCGGTTTCTCTGAGATTTTCCAAAGAAATATATTGGCATCAGGTGTGGTTCCACAAATTTCAGGAATCTTTGGTCCTTGTGCAGGAGGTGCCGTTTATTCTCCAGCATTAACAGACTTTACCTTGATGACTGAGGGTACTTCTTATATGTTCTTAACAGGACCTAAAGTAGTAAAAACAGTTACCGGAGAAGATGTTTCACAAGAAGACTTAGGTGGAGCTAGCGTACATGCTACAAAATCGGGTGTAACTCATTTTACTTGTAAAACTGAAGAAGAAGGTTTAGGAATTATACGTAAGTTATTAAGTTATATTCCTCAAAACAACCTGGAAGAAGCTCCTATGCTTAAATGCAATGACCCAATTGGTCGCTTGGAGGATTCTTTGAATTCAATTATACCTGAGTCTCCAACGAAACCATACGATATGTATGAGGTAATTGGAGCCATAGTGGATTACGGAGAATTCTTGGAAGTTCAACGTGATTTCTCAAAAAATCTAATTGTTGGCTTCGCCAGATTTAATGGGCAATCTGTTGGAATCGTGGCTAATCAACCACTATTCTTGGCTGGAGTATTAGATAGTAATGCTTCTAGAAAAGGAGCCAGATTCGTTCGTTTCTGTGATGCCTTTAACATTCCTATTGTTACTTTGGTTGACGTACCCGGTTTCTTACCCGGAACAGGACAAGAATATAACGGAGTTATTCTTCACGGAGCAAAACTTCTTTACGCATACGGAGAAGCTACAGTACCTAAAATTACAATTACTTTAAGAAAATCGTATGGTGGTTCTCACATTGTAATGGGTTGTAAACAACTTAGAGGCGATATGAACTACGCTTGGCCAACTGCAGAAATTGCGGTTATGGGTGCCGAGGGTGCTGTAAGTGTTCTTTACGCTAGAGAAGCTAAAGAGAAAGAAAATCCAGCCGAATTCTTAGCAGAAAAACAACAAGAATATTTGGATTTATTTGCCAACCCCTATGCTGCCGCTCAATACGGATATATTGATGATGTGATAGAGCCAAGAAACACTCGTTTCAGAATAATTAAAGCCCTTCAACAATTACAAACAAAGAGATTGTCCAATCCGGCAAAAAAACACGGTAACATACCTCTTTAAATAGAGCAGCACATATGAACAATAAAAAAACAGGAATCCTCCTCATCTTTTGCATCTTGGGAAGCTTCACTTTACTGGCACAAAACGTATCCAGTTTACGTATCAATGAAGTGATGCCTTGGAACATAGATAACTATGAAGATGATTATGGTAATAAAAGTGCGTGGATAGAACTATTTAACACATCCTATGGTACAGTAGATATTGGTGGTTGCTTCTTAACTGATGACAAGAATAATCCAACGAAATACTCCATTCCAAAAGGTGATGTATTAACAGTTATTCCTCCTCGTCAACATACTCTTTTTTGGGCTGATGGTAATCCTTCCAGAGGAACTTTTCATGTAAACTTCATCTTAAAGCCCGGAGAAGATAATTATATTGGACTTTATGATTCTAATGGAAAAACATTGATTGATGAAGTGATTATCCCTGCCAGTATTCCTGCAGACCACTCTTTTGCGTTGTCTGAAGAAGGAAAAGGGGAATGGGTTATAAAAGGAGAAGCAACAAATAGCTATGTAACTCCTAACACTAATAATGTTACTTTAGATAAAAATGAGAAAATAGTAAAATTCAAAGAGCACGATGAAATGGGTGTTGGTATGGCAATAACCGCAATGCTTGTTGTGTTCTCTAGTTTAATACTACTCTATTTATCATTTAGAACTACAGGACGTATAGCAATGAATATTAGTAAAAAGAATGCAATGAAGAGAAATGCAAATAAAGCAAAACTAGAAAAGAAGCAGGTAGTTTCAACCTCAGGAGAAGAAGTTGCTGCCGTAATAATGGCTTTATATGAACACATGGATGGACCTCACGATTATGAAAACATGGTTTTAACCATTAATGAGGTGAAAAGAAAATATTCTCCTTGGAGTTCTAAAATTTATAATATGCGTCATTATTAAAAACTAATCAACAATCAAAAAAAAATGAAAAAATACAAATATAAAATAAACGGAAACTTATACAATGTTGTAATCAACAACATTGAAGACAATATTGCTTCTATTGAAGTTAATGGAACTCCATACGAAGTGGAAATGGAAGAGCAAAAACAGGCAGCTATTCCTCCTGTACAAAGAGCTGAACCAGCTCCTAAAACAGAAGCGGGAAAACCTGTTGTGGCTAAACAAGAAAAAGCAAAGAATAAAACAGGAATTAAAGCTCCCCTACCCGGAACCATATTGGACATCAGAGTTAAGGTGGGCGACGAAGTGAAAAGAGGACAGACCTTGATTATTCTTGAAGCTATGAAGATGGAAAACAATATTGTAGCGGATAAAGAGGGAACTGTAGTTGAAATTAGAGTGAATAGAAACGAAACAGTACTTGAAGGAACTGATTTGGTAATCATAGAATAATATGGGTGACTTTTTATCGTTTTTAGTTAGCAACCTATCTGACTTTTGGGTAAACACCGGTTTTGCAAATGCAGCATGGGGAAATCTCATAATGCTTATTGTAGGTTGCTTTTTCATCTACCTTGCCATCAGAAAGGAGTTTGAGCCCATGTTACTAATCCCAATTGGGTTTGGTATGCTTATTGGGAATATGCCCTTTAATTTGGAAGCTGGTCTAGAGGTAGGTATTTATGAAGAAGGATCTGTTCTGAACATCCTGTATCAAGGAGTAACATCTGGTTGGTATCCTCCACTTATCTTTTTGGGTATTGGAGCAATGACCGACTTCTCTGCACTAATTTCTAATCCTAAGCTGATGTTGATTGGTGCAGCTGCACAATTTGGTATTTTTGGAGCTTATATTATAGCTCTCTTAATTGGATTTGAACCCAATCAAGCTGCCGCCATAGGTATTATTGGAGGAGCGGATGGGCCTACTGCAATTTTCTTATCTTCTAAGCTTGCCCCTAATTTACTGGGTGCCATTGCGGTTTCTGCCTATTCATATATGGCTCTTATCCCTGTTTTACAGCCTCCTATTATGAAGCTGTTAACAACCAAGAAAGAGCGTTTAATTCGTATGAGACCTCCACGTGCGGTTTCTCATACAGAAAAAATATTATTCCCTATCATTGGTTTAATCCTTACTACTCTATTTGTTCCATCGGGCTTACCTCTATTAGGAATGCTTTTCTTTGGAAACCTATTAAAAGAAAGTGGGGTAACACGCAGACTGGCTAACACAGCTAGTGGCCCATTGATTGATACCATTTCTATTTTATTAGGAGTAACTGTAGGAGCTTCAACCCAAGCATCTCAGTTCTTAACATGGAACTCAATCTTTATTTTTGCTTTAGGAGCATTCTCTTTCATCATAGCAACAGCTTCTGGTGTTGGGTTTGTTAAGTTATTCAACTTGTTCCTAAACAAAGAAAATAAAATCAATCCTTTGATTGGAAATGCCGGAGTATCTGCAGTGCCTAACTCTGCTAGAATATCTCAAGTGGTTGGACAAAAATACGATCCATCTAACTACCTGTTGATGCACGCTATGGGACCTAACGTAGCGGGTGTTATTGGATCAGCAGTAGCTGCTGGTATCTTGTTAGGATTCTTATTATAAAAGACAAGTTTTATAAATAAATAAAAGGTTGCTTCGGAATTTGGAGCAACCTTTTTTCGTTTTCAATTGGCTCCACTTTTATAAACATACCTGCTGACTTAAATTTGTTTTTTTTAACCCGTTTTGAATATTAATCGAGTTTACATCCAATCTATCTTTAAGTTTAATTAGGATAATAAATGGTAGGGTTTTCATAACTTTGCAAGTTGGAAGAACTTTGTTAAATGAAATTGAGAATAAATAAATATATAATTCTAACATTCCTTTTACTCCTTTCTCATTTTGCTTCTGCACAATTGAAAGGTACTATTACGGATTCGCTAACTAACGAGCCGTTAATGTATATTTCTGTTTTTTATGAAGGAAAAGGCGTAGGAGCCGTTTCTGATATTGATGGAAAGTACAGCATAGAAACCAGAGCAGGATGGAATGAGGTTACATTCTCGGCCGTTGGATACAAAAAGAAAGTAATTCGCATCACTCCCGGACAGAAAACACTTAACGTACAGCTTACCAGTGACGATGTTTTACTAAATGAGGTTGTTGTAAAGCCCAAAAGAGAGCGTTACTCACGAAAAAACAATCCGGCTGTAGATTTTATGAGAAAAGTCATAGAGAATAAAAAGTATCTTAAACTTGAAGAAAACGACTACTACAGCTATGACAAGTATCAGAAAATGAAAACGTCTATCAGTAACATTACGGAAGAAAAATTAAACAAAGGAATCTATAAGCGCTTTGCTTTCCTCAGAGATCAGGTTGAGGCATCCAGTCTAACTGATACTTATATACTTCCGCTTTCTGTACAGGAAACGGTTTCGTCAATTATTTATAGAAAAGAACCGGAATCCAAAAAGGAAATCATCAAAGGATTTAACTCCTCCGGCATTGAAGAGTTTTTCTCTACAGGCGATATGTTATCTACGGTATTAAACGATGTTTTTGCAGATATAAACATCTACGACGATGATATTCGTTTGCTTCAACGCCGATTTGTAAGTCCCATTGGTCGTAACGCCATCTCTTTTTACAAATTCTATTTAATGGATACCATCCAGATAGAACAAGAGGAATATGTACATTTAACTTTTGTACCCCAAAACTCCATGGACTTTGGATTTACCGGACATATCTATGTTCTTCACGATTCCACCTATGCAGTAAAAAAGTGTACAATGAATCTCCCTAAAAAAACAGGGGTCAACTTTGTTGAGAACCTAGATATCATACAGGAATATCAACAACTGGAAAATGGCAACTGGGTACTTACCGATGATGATATGATTGCTGAACTTAAATTAATTAAGTCTATTGAAGGAGTGGAAGTTCAACGAACCACTAAACATACCAATTATGCTTTTCAGCCTGTAGAAGAACATTTTTTCAAATTAAAAGGAGATGTAATCAAACAATCGGATATGATGAATCAGGGAGAAGATTTCTGGGCAAAAGCCAGACAGGTTCCTCTGACAAAGACGGAGAGTAATATGGATTTATTCATTAAACGACTAGAAACAATTCCCGGATTTAAGCTCGTCATATTTACAGCGAAGGCTTTTATTGAAAACTTTGTGGAAACAGGAAATCCAAGTAAAATTGATATTGGCCCCATTAATACGATGATGACAAGCAATTACATTGATGGTTTTAGGTTACGACTCAGTGGTTCAACCACAGCCAAACTGAATCCACATTGGTTCTTTGAAGGCTATGGTGCCTATGGATTTAGAGATAAACGATGGAAGTATTTTGGAGGCGCTACCTATTCGTTCAAAAAAGCGGATTTCTTTCCGTGGGAGTTTCCCAAACATTATCTCTCATTAGAATATAAGTACGATGTAATGTCGCCTATGGATAAATTCTTGATGACCGATAAAGATAATGTCTTTGTTTCTTTCAAGGTTTCTCCTGTAGAACATATGTCTTATGTAAGAGATGCTACACTAACTTATGAGAAAGAGACATACTCCGGTTTGACTATTAAAGCTACGGCAAAACACAGACAAGATGAGCCTACCGGTAAATTGGAATACCTTAAGAATAATGAAGAGGAAACACCCATCAACCAAATTAAAACAACGGAATTGGGACTTTCTCTTTCGTACTCTCCCGGTCAAACCTACATAAATACCAAACAACGAAGACGTCCGGTTAACTTAGATGCACCGCTTTATCAAATTTCTCATACCACAGGAATCAAAGGGCTAGGAGGAGATTACAAGTTTAACCTGACAGAAATAGGTATACAGAAACGTTTTTGGCTCTCTTCTTGGGGAAAGATAAATATTACATTTAATGCGGGAGCACAATGGAACAAAGTTCCTTTCCCTCTATTAATTCTTCCTAAAGCCAATCTATCGTACATCACACAGATTAATGAGTCTTTCAACTTGATAAACAATATGGAGTTTTTGAACGACCGATACGTTTCTTTGGCTTTAACCTACGATATGAATGGTAAACTATTCAATAGAATTCCACTGATTAAAAAACTTAAATGGAGAGAGGTCTTTCGCATTAGAGGACTTTATGGACATCTGACAGATAAAAACAATCCATTCAAGAGCAATGACTCCGGGCTATTCCTCTTCCCAACCAATGAAGGGCAAGTTATGAGTCACGTTATGGATAAAAAGACACCATATCTTGAGGCTAGTTTTGGAATTTATAATATATTTAAACTATTACACATAGAATATGTACATCGCCTAACGTATCGCAACCACCCCAACATAAATAAAAGTGGTGTGCGATTTATGATTCAAATGGTATTTTAATCTGATTATGCAACCACTAGCAGAAAGACTTAGACCTCAATCTTTAGATGACTATATAGGTCAGAAACATTTAGTAGGTCCCAATGCTGTTTTACGACAGATGATTGAAAAAGGACGTATTACCTCATTTATTATGTGGGGACCTCCCGGAGTGGGTAAAACTACGCTCGCACAAATTATAGCCAATCAACTCAAAACTCCTTTTTACACCTTAAGTGCTGTTAGTTCAGGGGTAAAAGATGTAAGACAAGTCATAGAAAAAGCAAAAAACAACAGATTCTTTAGTCAGGCAAGCCCCATACTTTTCATTGATGAGATTCATCGTTTCAGTAAATCACAACAAGACTCTTTATTGGGTGCAGTTGAAAATGGAACTGTAACTTTGATTGGAGCCACAACAGAAAACCCCTCATTTGAGGTTATTCGTCCTCTTCTTTCACGCTGCCAACTTTATGTTTTGGAATCGTTAAGTGTAGATGATTTAATGGAATTAACCCAACGAGCACTTAAAAGCGATGTCTATCTGCAAAAAAGAGAGGTCAATTTAGTTGAAACGGAAGCTTTTCTCCGATTTTCCGGAGGGGATGCCCGAAAGCTATTAAACATATTGGAGCTCATAGTTAATTCATCTCCGGATGATCCGGTGAACATTACAGATGAATTGGTTACAGACCGGTTACAACATAACCCAATGGCTTTTGATAAAGATGGAGAGCTTCACTACGACATTATTTCTGCGTATATTAAATCCATCCGAGGAAGTGACCCTGATGCTGCCATTTACTGGTTAGCTCGTCTCATTGAAGGAGGAGAAGACCCTGCTTTTATTGCCAGAAGATTAGTCATATCGGCATCAGAAGATATTGGCTTAGCCAACCCCAATGCTTTGCTTTTAGCCAACGCCTGCTTTGATACGCTACAAAAAATAGGATGGCCCGAAGGAAGAATCCCTTTAGCTCAAGCCACCATCTATTTAGCTACCAGCCCCAAGAGTAACTCTGCGTATTTAGCCATTGATGAAGCCATAGCAAAAGTAAGAGAAACAGGTAATTTGGATATTCCTCTTCATTTGAGAAATGCACCAACCAAACTAATGAAAGAGCTGGGCTATGGTAAAGGATACAAATACAGTCACGACTATCCCAACCACTTTGTGAAACAAGATTTCCTTCCCAAGGAAATAAAAAATAAACGCTTCTGGATACCACAAGACAATTCGGCAGAACAACGTCACGCTGAACGAATGGATTTTTTATGGGAAAGAAAAAAAGAATCGAACGAAGAAAAAAAAGAATAATATGAGAAAGATTATAGTTTTAGATGGATATGCAGCCAATCCCGGCGATTTTAACTGGGACGGATTAACTCAGCTTGGAGAGTGTACTATTTACGATAGAACGGCAAACAACGAGATTCTTGATAGAATTAAGGATGCTGAAATTATTCTTACCAATAAAACACCCATTACAGCCACAACAATAGAACAGTCGCCTCACTTAAAATATATTGGAGTAATTGCTACAGGTTATAACATTGTGGATATAGAAGCAGCAAAAAAAAGAGGTATTGTGGTTACCAACATTCCCGCATACAGCACTAACTCTGTGGCACAATTAACTTTTGCTCATTTATTAAATATTGCACAACGTGTACAAACCCACTCGGATGAAGTAAAAAAGGGACGCTGGAGCAGTCACGTTGATTTCACTTTCTGGGATACCCCGCTCATTGAACTCTTTGGACAAAAAATGGGAATTATCGGATTGGGCAACACCGGAATGGCAACAGCAAAAATTGCGTTAGGATTTGGTCTTACTGTTTGTGCCTATACATCAAAAAAACAAGATGAGTTACCTCAAGGCATTGAAAAGATTGAACTAAACGATTTATTTAAAACGTGTGACATCATTAGCCTTCACTGTCCATTAAATAGCAAAACTCAAGGAATGATTAACAAGGAGTCTCTATCATTAATGAAGCCTAATGCCATCTTATTAAACACAGCACGTGGAGGATTAATTAATGAAAAAGACTTAGCAGATGCTCTCAATAACAATCAAATCTATGCTGCCGGAATAGATGTCTTAACAGAAGAGCCGCCACAGGCTGATAACCCGTTAATAGCAACAAAGAACTGCTTCATTACTCCTCATTTTGCCTGGGCCAGTTTTTCTGCCAGAGAACGCTTAATGAAAATTTTACTAGCGAACATAAAAGCATATATAGATGGAGCTCCTATAAATAATGTGGCTCAATGATTCTGAGCTTCAAAAATAAAACAAAAAACGGGTTGGAACCTTCATTACCAACCCGTTTTTTTATTCCAAATTACATTTTTTATTTCCTCTTTTTCCTTGCCGGCAACCTCATCATTATTTCTTTTTTCTCCTCACTTCAACAGCCCTGTTTTAAGCAGTATAAGCGGGGTGTTTATCGGTCTAGGACCGAAGGCCTGTCGGTCTAGGACTGAAGGGTGCTCGGTCTAGGACCGAAGGGCTTTAGGTCCTAGACCGTAAAAACAGACTCACAAGCAATCATTCTAAAAAGGAATAAAGAAACCAATAAAAGCTCATTTTCATTGATATAAAAATGAAGGAGTACTATATGTCCACTTAAAGAACAAAAAAAACAGACATATCAAGCTATAAATCAATGAATTAAAAAACAAGAAAAAGATAAAAAAAGAGAATAAAAGCTTCATTAATCCCCTCAATGACCAATCGGTTAAACCCCTTCATTGCATTAATTCATCAAATAAAACTCATTATTTAAAGAAGTTAATTAACTTTGCCGTTGGTATTTATATAAAATAAACACTATTGTTGATTTAATATTTTCATTATGAAGCTACGACAAAAGATATCCTTTCTTTTTGTTATAATCCCTCTCTTTGCAGGTATTATGACCTCTTGTATTAAAAGTGAAGAACCTAATGCTGAAGCCGACATTCTCACTTGTACTGTAACTCCCGAGGGAATATTAAGACGAGATCCAACCATCAATAACTCTGATATTCTTTTAATGGTAAAAAGGGATGTTGATTTAACTAAAATGGCTCTCAACTTTACCCTAACAGAAGGAGCAACTATTGATCCTCCCAGCGGTACAATAAGAGATTTTACACAAGCTCAGAAATACACAGTAACCTCTGAAGATAAAAAATGGAATAAAACATACATTATTCAAGTTACAACAGCCGATATAAACACAGTATATCACTTTGAAGATTCTCTGAAAGTTAGAGAAGATCAAAGCTATTACATCATAATTGAGAAAGATAAGATTGGAAATGTAAACATTCAATGGGCAAGTGGAAATCCCGGTTTCTCTTTAACAGGAGCGGCAAGAAGTCCGGAAGATTATCCTACAGTACACGAACCGGAAGGATATAAAGGAAAAGGAATAAAATTAACTACCCGCAGTACCGGTAGCTTTGGAAAAGACATTGGTTTGCCTATTGCAGCCGGAAATTTATTCTTAGGATCATTTAATGCCAAAGAAGCTCTATCAGAGCCTTTAAATGCCACTCTTTTTGGTTTGCCTTTTGATAAAATACCGACACGCCTTACAGGTTATTACAAATACAAAAGAGGAAAAGATTTTCTGGTATTAAATCCTGAAACCAAGGAACAAACCATAGACCCCAACAGAAAAGATATTTGTGATATTTATGGTGTATTCTATGAAACGGATGATAAATTTAAATCGTTGGATGGCTCCAACAGCTTAAATCACCCTAATATTGTAGCTATTGCACGAATCAAAGATGCAAAAGAAACAACCTCCTGGACCTCTTTCGATATGGAATTTGAATACAGCTATAAACCCGTTAATTACAAGAAAGTTCAGGAAGGTAACTATAACTTAGCCATCGTTTTCACCTCAAGCATTGAAGGGCATCTATTTAATGGAGCCATAGAAAGTACTCTGTACGTAGATGAGGTAGAACTAAAATACATTGATATTCCATCATCATCCAATTAAAATTTGAACAATGAAAAAATACAATAAATTAATAGGTCTTTCCGTATTTTGTTTTTTATTCACTTTATGTGCGTATGGACAAAGAGATAGCTCTCAAGCTTTAATATGGTCAAAACTACGTGGTTTGGAATATCAACTAAAAGCCGGTTTCAATATTGGTGGAGTGGCTCCTCTCCCTCTTCCGGCAGAGATACGTTCCATTGATCAATACAACCCGAATTTAGCACTTTCTCTTTCCGGAGAAGTAGCCAAATGGTTTGGAAAAAATAATGAATGGGCTTTTATTTTTGGAATAACTCTAGATACCAAGTCAATGACAACCCAAGCTACTGTTAAGAACTATGGTATGGAAATTATTGGAGAAGAAGGAGAAAAAGTATCCGGACAATGGACAGGTGGAGTAAGAACGAAAGTAAAAAACTCTTATCTAACACTCCCTATTATGGCCGGATATAAAATAAGTAGCCGATGGAGAGTGAAAGCTGGTACTTACTTTTCTTATGTTTTAGATGGATCTTTTAATGGAAACGTGTACGATGGTTACCTAAGAGAAGGTGATCCAACGGGAGAAAAAGTGGTTTTCTCTGATGATAAAATAGCACTTTATGATTTTTCTTCTGATCTTCGTAAGTTTCAATGGGGGCTTATTTTTGGTGGAGAATGGAAAGCATACAAACATCTGAATGTGTATGCCGATTTAACCTGGGGGTTAAACGATGCATTTAAAAAGGATTTTAATACCATTACATTTGCTATGTATCCCATCTACTTAAATGTAGGCTTTGGTTATGTATTTTAATTTATCAATAGAAGTATAACAATTCACATAATATAATTGAATGGCTTCTAGAATCCTTTAGAAGCCATTTTTTTTAATAATAAATAGATATGTTTAATTCATTTGGAAACAGACTACGCTTAACAAGTTTTGGAGAATCGCACGGCAAAGCAATTGGTGGTGTTCTCGATGGCTTTCCTTCAGGTATAACCATTGATTTTGATTTCATACAAAACGAACTCAACCGTAGAAAACCGGGACAATCAAAAATAACAACGGCAAGAAAAGAAGCAGACAAGGTTGAGTTTCTATCGGGAATTTTTGAAGGAAAATCCACAGGAGCTCCCATAGGTTTCCTTGTTTGGAATGAAAATCAACATTCCAATGATTATAACAATTTGAAAGATGTATATCGCCCTTCACACGCAGATTTTACCTACGATAAAAAATATGGTATCCGTGATTATAATGGAGGAGGTCGTTCCTCTGCTCGTGAAACTATAGCTCGAGTAATTGCCGGAGCATTGGCTAAACTGGCGCTACAATCACTTCATATTGACATCAAAGCCTATACCGCTCAGGTTGGCCCAATAAAACTAGATAAACCTTATACTTCTTATGATTTATCTACTATTGAAGACAATTCGGTTAGATGCCCTGATGCAGAGGTAGCTAAGGAAATGGAAGAACTTATATTTCGTACTAAAGGAGAGGGTGATACCATTGGAGGAATCGTAACGTGCGTCATAAAGAATTGTCCCATTGGTTTGGGAGAACCGGTTTTTGGTAAGCTTCACGCTGCTTTAGCCAATGCTATGCTTAGCATTAATGCAGTAAAAGGTTTTGAGTATGGTTCAGGGTTTCAAAATCTCACAAAAAAAGGTTCAGAACAAAACGATATTTTTTATAATGATAAAGGTAAGATAGCTATTAAAACAAATCGTTCGGGAGGAATACAGGGAGGTATAAGCAATGGAGAAGATATATACTTTAATGTAGCATTTAAACCGGTAGCTACTCTTCTTATGGAACAACCTACTGTTACAACAGAAGGAAAAGATACCCTACTTACAGCCAGAGGAAGACACGACTCTTGTGTTTTGCCCCGTGCAGTTCCCATCATTGAAGCAATGAGTGCTTTAACTCTTTTAGACTACTATTTAATTAATAAAACAACCAAGTTATGAATAATCTACAAGCCTATTTAGAAGAACACAAAGACAGATTGCAAGAAGAGTTATTCAGCTTGTTGCGTATACCCAGTATCAGTGCAAAATCGGAACATCAACCGGATATAAAAGCTTGTGCTGATCGTTGGAAAGAGTTACTCCTTTCTTCCGGAGCAGATAAAGCTGAAGTAATGCAAACCATAGGCAACCCCATTGTGTATGCAGAAAAAATAGTCGACCCCAAAGCAAAAACCGTTTTGGTTTATGCACACTATGATGTGATGCCTGTTGAACCCTTGGAGCTGTGGAAAAGCAATCCTTTTGAACCCGAAATACGTGAAGGTCACCTTTGGGCCAGAGGAGCCGATGATGACAAAGGGCAGTCTTTTATTCAAGTAAAGGCTTTTGAATATTTGGTGAAGAATGATTTATTAAAAAATAATGTGAAGTTTATTTTTGAAGGAGAAGAAGAAATTGGTTCACCTAGCTTAGAAAGCTATTGCCAAGAGCATAAAGAATTATTAAAAGCAGATATCATTTTGGTTTCAGATACCAGTATGCTTGCTGCCGACCTTCCTTCTCTGACTACAGGACTAAGAGGTTTAGCCTATTGGGAAATTGAAGTTACTGGTCCCAACAGAGATTTACACTCCGGACATTTTGGAGGAGCTGTGGCCAACCCCATCAATGAACTGTGTAAGCTTCTGGCTCAAATAGTTGACAATGAGGGGAGAATCACCATTCCTTCTTTTTATGATGATGTTGAAGAGGTTCCTGCAGCAGAACGAGCCATGATAAAAGAAATTCCTTTTGATGAAGAGGCTTATAAAAAAGCCATTGGGGTTAAAGCACTTTCAGGAGAAAAAGGATATTCCACCATAGAACGTAACAGTTCCAGACCTTCGTTTGATGTCTGTGGCATTTGGGGTGGCTATACAGGCGAGGGAGCTAAAACAGTATTACCCTCTAAAGCTTACGCTAAAGTATCTAGCCGCTTAGTCCCTGCACAGGACAACCATAAAATTGCTCAACTCTTTATGGATTATATTAAGAGCAAAGCACCTGAAACCATTCAGGTGAATGTTACTCCTTTACACGGAGGGCAAGCCTATGTCTGTCCCATTGATTTACCAGCCTATAGAGCCGCAGAGAAAGGATTTGAAAAAGCTTTTGGAAAGAAACCTCTTCCTATGCGTAGAGGGGGAAGCATTCCAATCATTGCAACTTTTGAAGAGGTGTTAGGGCTTAAAACCATTTTAATGGGTTTTGGCTTGGAATCGAATGCCATCCATTCACCCAATGAAAACTTCCCTTTGGATATGTTCTCTAAAGGAATTGAAGCGGTTGTAGAGTTTCACAAAGAATATGCTGAAAGGTAGTTACTGAAAAGAAGATCGAAAGGTACAGCCGTTTCTCCATTCGGAACAACCATAAGCTGAATTACCTTTGATGACTTTCCCTTTTTTACATAAAGGACAAACTTGTCCTTCGGTTATAACAGCCTCCTTACTCTTTTTGGGTTTGGAGGTTTTCTTTTTTGGAGAAGTGGTTCCGGTTGGTTTCTTCTTTGGTGATTTCACCTCTTCTGCTACTTGGACAGTTACCATTCGATTACTATTATCGGATAACACACTATGGACTATTTCATGTAGCATCTGTTTTAACTCTTCTAAAAACTGTTGTGCTTCATATTTTCCTTTTTCTATCTCTCGTAGCTTCTTTTCCCAAATCCCTGTTAGTTCAGCCGATTTTAATAAATCCTCTTTAATTACTTGAATTAAATCTATTCCTGTAGGAGTAGGTAAAAGATTCTTTTTTTCTTTTTTTATGTAATTACGCTTAAATAAAGTTTCAATAATTGCCGCACGTGTGGAAGGCCTTCCTATTCCATTCTCCTTCAAAGCATCACGCAAATCGTCATTATCTACTAACCTACCCGCAGTCTCCATAGCACTCAACAAAGTTGCTTCAGTATATAACTTAGGAGGTGTTGTCCATTTTTCCAATAAGTCGGGTTGATGAGGTCCTGTCTCTCCTTCTTTGAAATCGGGTAACGTAGCACTCTCTTTCTTATCGTCTTCTTCGTCTACGGCATAAACCACTCTCCAACCCGGGTCTAAAATTTCTTTTCCATTCACCTTAAACTTCACCTTCTCCACCAACCCGTTGACTGTAGTAGTTGCTACCTTACAAGGAGGATAAAATGAAGCAATGAAACGACGTACAATTAAATCATACACATTGCGTTCGGCTTCGGATAAGTTTTGGGGTAATTCTCCTGTAGGAATAATTGCATGGTGATCGGTTACCTTACTATTATCAAAAACTTTTTTCGATTTTGGTAGTTTAGATAAATTCAGCGATTGTACCAATTCACTATACTCCTTAAGTCCTGATAGAATCTTGGGGCATTTTGGATAGATATCATCACTCAAAAAGGTAGTATCAACACGTGGATAGGTTGTTAATTTTTTCTCATAAAGCGACTGAATGGTCTTTAATGTTTCATCTGCTGAGTAAGCAAACTTCTTATTACACTCCACCTGCAAAGAGGTTAAATCAAAAAGACGTAAAGGGTACTCGTTTCCCTTTTTTCGCTGAATAGAAGAAACAGTAAACTCGTGTTCTTTAATCCGTTCCAAAAACCCCTCCCCTTCCTCTCGAGTAGAAAAACGACCTTGAGAAGCAGAGAAAGTAACCTCGCGATATAGTGTTTTAAGCTCCCAGTAGGGTTCCGGTTTAAAGTTCTCTATTTCCAAATAACGATTAACAATCAACGCTAACGTAGGAGTCTGAACTCTTCCTATAGAAAGGACTTGTCGCCCGGAAGCATATTTCTGAGTATATAACCGAGTTGCATTAATGCCTAACAACCAATCGCCTATGGCACGGGCTAATCCGGCTTCATAGAGTAATTGAAAAGCCGACTCATCTTTCAATTTTTGAAAGCCCTCACGAATAGCTTCTTCTGTTAGGGAAGATATCCACAACCGTTTGACAGGACATTTAGCTCCGGTTTTCTGAATAACCCAACGCTGAATAAGTTCACCTTCTTGTCCGGCATCCCCACAATTTATAATTAATGAAGCATTTTGCATTAAATCTTCTATAATAGAAAATTGCTTTTCATAGGTGGGATTGCTTATCAACCGAATACCAAAACGAGGAGGTATCATTGGTAAAGTACCCAAGCGCCACGCTTTCCAGTCTTCTGTATATTCGTGAGGTTCTTTAAGGGTACAAAGATGCCCAAAGGTCCAAGTTACCTGATAGCCATTCCCCTCAATATATCCATCTTTACGTTGATTTGCACCTAATATGGATGCAATGTCTCGTGCAACAGATGGTTTTTCAGCAATACAAACAATCATATATCTCATTCATAATTTTGGAAAGGTAAAGATACAAAGGAATTAAAAACTAAAGGGAAGAAATAGAGTGGAGTTTAATCAAAAAAGGTTTAAAATAAAAAATGGAGCAACGCTTTGCTCCAATCTTTGTTAACCTTAAATCTAATACTATGAAAAACACATTACAAATGTAACGGATTTGAGCTATTCATCCAAATGAATGGATCTATTTCTTATGTTATATAACATATTTTAAACTCTGGAAATGATTTTAATTGTGTTATTAACATTTATAAGTCTAAAGCTTAATAACCATTCAAGAAAACAACAGTTTTTGTCCGAAATAAAAAAACAAATAAAACCCCTATTTTTCAACCAATTGAGTTTTCCACATAGCATCACAAACTATTGATGGGAAAAACACCTTTATTTTGCGGGCTCCAGACTTGCTATCCTTGAAATTAAGAGGGTATAATGGAAGGACAGCTCTTTTTGTCTGGAACCCAACAAAAAATCTATTTAATATACTACTTTATTATCTTTTCTACCAATTGATTTAAATATACCTCTAAATAAGTATATCCTTCAGCATTTAAATCAGTGGCTGTTTTACCCGGATAATTCTTCTCTAACCATCCATTGGGAATTCCATCTTTATCATCATCCAAAACAACTTGTGATGGGTTGTATGTATAATTATCCCAACCTTGAACATCACACTGTGAGTTGATTAATCCCGGACGAGTACGTGTTTCTCCCGTTGTTTTAACCGGAGTCAATCCCAAACACACCTCATTTACAATCCGCCGATCGGTTTGATCTCTCTGCAGACTAGCTCCTGCATATTTCAAAACCAACTGATAGGCCTCTTCCGCAGAATGTGTCGTCACGTAGGGTACATCAAACGATTTATTGACTAACAAATCGGCCTTGCACTTGGAAGAAGGATTAGGATGAAAACCCAAGGAATTATCTTGAGTTACTTCTTCACTCCCTTTCATATAGTTACCTTGAAGATAAAAACTCCCCCATACTCCTTTTTCCTGTTTATTTTTACCATCATCTGCATTAGGTGCAAAAATTCGTTTCTTATTTGATGAAAATTTAGAGGGTTTATAATAGTTATTCACAAAATTATATCTTCCTCCTTCTCCTGCATACCCACTGTTGCTTCCCCAGTTGTAGATTACATTGTTTCTGAAATCCACCAATTCAAGAGAATCTTCTGCAGAATATCTACTTCCACACATCCTTGGATTTCTACTGTCGTGATGAGCCAATAAGTTATGATGGAAAGACACTGTTTTCCCACCCCAAATTCCTCCAAATCCGTGACTTCCTTTGGCGTGGACAGACTGAGTTAAGCTTTCAGAAAGAATACACCATTGCAGCGTAAAATTGGTATTATCATAAAAAGAAGCACACTCATCTATGGCCCAACTCATTGAACAATGATCAACAATTACATTCTTGCATCTTACTCCGTTTATGGCATCATCTTCTACTTTTGTTAAATCACCTAAACGGAAACGAAGGAAACGTATAACCACATGATCTCCTTTAATCTTCACACAATTATCAGCAATGCAAATACCATCACCGGGAGCTGTTTGTCCTGCAATAGTCGTATTATCTGTAACATTTAGGGGAGATTTTAATCGAATGATTCCTGCCACCTTAAACAAAATGGTTTTAGGTCCCTCCCGATCCAAACACCAACGTAGAGTTCCTTCTTGTGTTGCCTTGTTTCCCTCCTTCGTATCCTCTAAAGAATTCACATAAAAAACCTTTCCTCCTCTACCTCCGGTGGCATACATACCTCCTCCCTCTGCTCCGGGGAAAGCAACTTGCCCCTTCAATAAAAAGAGAGGAAGCATAAAGAGCAAGAAAAAAAGACTTCTTCTTATTTTAAAATGATTCATAACAACTTTTTTTATTGCACAATACGTGTCTGCAATAAAAGCTGGATTTCTTAGTCAGATAAAAACTCATTGTAAGAAACGCAACCTCTTATTTTCTTAAGATAACTTCTTCTTTTATATTTTCAGGGAGTTTGATGTCTTTTGTCTTATTCCCCCCTATTTGAACAGCAACTTTTAAATTGGCAGGATAACTTAATCCTTTTCCTTCAAAATTGGTTACATCAGTTAATATAAACGCAGGTCCTTGTTTAGGCGTAATAGCTACATTTTCAAAACGAATGCTTGTAGATTCACTTAACTCAGCTCCTATTTTAGATGTAACCGAAACATTCTTCACATTGATGTTCTCTATATTCATTTCCGGAAGACCATTAAAATACATCGCTCTCCTTGCATTTCTACAAATTAAATTCTCAATATAGATATCTTTGAATGCAGGAGTTGTTTCATCTACTTCAGGAATAGTTACCTCCTTTAATTTCTTATCTCCACCTTCTTCCAATACTTCAACAGCCGATTTTCCACCATAATAAAGATCGAACAATAAAGCCTCTGTGGCAATATCAAACATATTTATATTTTCAATAAATATGTTTTCTACCACTCCCCCTCGTCCACGAGTACTCTTAAATCGCAAACCTACATCAGTTCCTAGAAACTGACAGTTAGCAACCACTATATTCTTAGCACCTCCGGACATTTCACTTCCAACAACAAACCCACCGTGTCCCTGAAATACTTTGCAATTATCAATCAAAACATTGGAAGTAGGAATTCCACGACGTCTTCCATCTTCATCTTTACCCGATTTTACGCATATTGCATCATCACCTACATCAAAAGAGCTATCTACAATAATTACATTGGTACACGACTCGATGTCTATCCCATCTCCATTTTGAGAAAAACCGGGATTACGAACCGAGATGTTATCTACAATTAAATTCTCACACATCAGTGGATGAATATTCCAAGCCGGAGAATTTTCAAAGAGTACACCTTCTAGCAATATGTTTTTACAACCAATAAAGCTAACCATAACAGGGCGTAGAAAATCTTTTATTTCCAACCATTGTTCCTCCGTTAAATCCACTCTAGGCACATTCATATCGCTCATTTCGTGCCCTTTCAATGCACCCACTGACGGGAACCAGTAATTATCATTCAACACAACCCCACCGGTTTTAAGCTTGTTCTTCCAAAAATTATCCGGCACCTTTTCTCTTTTTAATGGTCGCCAATCTTGTCCGGAACCATTTATTGAACCTTGTCCGGTAATTGCAATATTTTCCAAATTGCGTCCGGAAATAGGTGACTGGCAACGATGAGTATCCAACCCCTCGAATGAAGTTTCCACTAAAGGATATAAATCGAAGTTTGAGGAAAAAAGAATCAATGCTCCTTTTTCCAAATGCAGATTAATGTTCGATTCAAAAACAATGGGCCCCGTATACCACACACCCGATGGAACAATTAAAGTTCCACCTCCTTTTTCTGAGAGCTTTTTCATAGCCGAAGCAAAAGCCTCAGTATTTAATGTTTCACCATCGGAAATAGCACCAAAATCGCTTAAATTCACCTTATTGTTTGGAAATGTAGGACGCTGCACCTTCTCCATATCAAATTTCAAGTTATCATATAAATACGCATACTTATACGATTCCGGCTTATGAGTTGGAGAACATCCCGCCCAGAAAACAAGAAGAACAATTGCACAACAAGAGTGAAGTAATATCTTTTTCATTTTTCTATAATCGTTTTATTATTTTGCAGGACTTATACTGTATGTATCTCAAAACATAGAGGCTTACAGTATAAGTCATCTGCTCTACACCATTAGTTCAACCATCTGGGATCACCCGATTTCACCATTCCATTACCCACCTTAAAGTTTCCATTTTCAACATCTTCAAACTCGGGGTTTTCCGTTTTTGGACTAGCAGAATCTATCTTTGCTTCGGGTACAGCACCGCCAGCCATATAATTAGGTGCATTAAAATAATTATTATCACCACATACAATCTCAGAAGTCTTACTTTCCTTACTAAAGATTCCGTTCGATTCAACCATTAAGTTATTCTTGAAGGTATTTGAATTGGTTTTAAACCGTACATAGAAGAATCCTTTTGAATCGTGCTTATCATTCACTTTATAGAATGTGTTATTTGTTACCTCAACAGTTGAGTTTAATCCGGATTCAAAGCTTCCTGAAGAGTCGTCCATTCTAATAAACGATCGGGCTGGAGCAACATTTGCAAATGTACTGTTATTGATTGTCAGTTTTTCAACGTAAGCTTTACGAACATCAATCGCTTCAGAACCATTCGTCATTATGTTAGAGATGATACAATCTTCTATTTTTATTGAGTTTATTTTACCCACTAAGTCATTGACTCCAATTAATGCTTTATTGTAATCTTTCACTTCTACTGATTCCAATACTATATCTCCAAAGTTTCCTGTTTTAGATATAATACGAACCGCATTATCTGTTGTCATTGCTTTTCCATCTAACTTAAGAAGCTTAAATACTACTGTAGGCGTATTTGCACCCGCTTCATTATCTAACTCAAACTGTGCCTGAATAGTAGGTTCTGCCGCTCTTTTACCCATTATGGTAACTGAGGTGGAAATTGTAACTACTTCACCATCCAAATAAACACCTTCATCCAATAGGAATGCATCTCCCTCGTTAGCAGCTTCCAGTAGTGCTTTTAAGTCATCCGAAGGTTTAACCTTAATGGTGCCTTCCATAATAGTAGTTTCTGATATTTCTCCAATTTTCTTATCACCATCAAATAGTGTGGCAAAATAAGTTACATTCGACTTCAAATCAGTAAACAGAATGGCTCCATTTGTTATTTCTTCAGCGGTTACCTCTCTGCGAATTTCATCTTTACCCGATTTTAGTACAATAGACGTTGCATCCGTACCGGGAGGAAATCTAAACCGCAAAGATGTCTCTGTAATATCACCCTTTTTAAAGTCAAGAAAAACACTCTTAAAACTTGTTTTAAAGGCAATACCATTCCATTTGGAATCATTATTGGTGGTAGAAACAGCTTTTATTCTGGCAGAATACTGAGTAGTTCCTTTCAATGTATACTCAAACTGATTAGTTAATACCTCATCCATAGCTACAAAGTTTTCCTCTAAAAACTCCAAACTATCTGTGTAGAGCTCAACAATATAACTATCTGCAGACTCTAAGTCTTTCCACTTTAATGTCAAGTTAACTACATCATTTAAAACATATTCTATCTTAAAGGGAGCTAACACTCTATCTAATTCATAACTTGTAATTTCATCCCCTTCATCGCTACAAGAAGTAAGCCCAACAAATAGAAGAGAGAAAAAGATGAAACCTATGTATTTATTTATTTTCATTTTTCAATCGTATTTAAGATTAGTAACCGTAGTCGTTCTTTAGCACTCCATTACTTGATGTAATGAATACTTCCCAAATGGGCCAATATTGATATTTATCAGGATCATTTACAAAAAGAGATTCTATTTTTTCATCTTTTAATTCAGACTCTTTAATCCACTCTTTGCTGGCATATTTTCCTTTTCCATCATCAGTAGGCTCACCTAATTCTCCTCTATTTAAGCCATAAAACTCTAGTTTCTCATTGTTTTCATCACCATCGAAAGCTTTTACATTACGATAATAAACCGTAGTAGGAACATCAGCGTAACGATCTTTAGTCTCACGTAACTCATACATTCTATCTTTAGAATCTTTCATTTTTTCACCTAACAGATTCCAACGAATCAAAGCCTCTTTTCTCAACATCTCTCCGGCAAACTCAAAAGCTTGTTCATCAACAATAGCTTGAAACATAGCATCCTTAGAGGTTAAAGCATTTACATAATCTTCCACTTTCTCTTTCTGCTTATTTGTAGGGAAAGCTCTTCTACGCAACTCTTTTAGATAAGGAGCTGCTTCCTCCGGACCATAAAGCTCATTTTTCACTTCTGCAAGCATTAAAAGAACCTCTGCAAAACGCATATATTGCTTATTTAATCCGTCATCGCTACTTGAAACCACTCTTCTCTTCATCCACTCAAAGCGATATTTTCCAAAATTCCAGTTATTCAACTTGTTAATTTCTTGCACAGCAGGATTATTTGCACTCCAACGATATGGAATACAAGTTACATCTCTTCGTAAATCATCCACATCATAGTCATAGAATAAATGAGGGGTTGGACCTATTTGTCCTCCTTGTGCTAACCCGGTATATTGGTCAATTGCTTGGTGTTTAATTGCAAAAGTATAGCCCATTCTACCTCTACCTTCAGAGAAAGGTATCTCCCAAAGTGATTCACCTCCAGCAGCTAAGTCTTCACCACTTAATTTTCTAAATACAGTTTCAAAACTATCGTAAATATATCCCGCTTCGGATTGATTATTATATAAATCCATTAACTCCTTCTCTGCCAACTTATACATTTTACTTCTTTCCAAGTCGGGATCATTGCTTAATCTAGGAACATCAGAATCTGGACGTTGTGCATATCCTGCAGCAACTAAACAGATTTTAGCACGAAGAGCTTTAATAAACGTTTTATTGATTCGGTTACTCTTCTGTGTGTATTTAGATTTCTTAGGCCAGAATGCTAAATCTTGAGCTTCTTCCAAATCAGCTATCAACTGTTTGTATATTTCATCTCTATCCGATTTAGGGATGTTAATCGATTCTTTTTCTATAGGTGTAAAATGTGCAGGAACATCTCCCCAAGCTCTGGTTAAGTCCAGATACAATACAGCTCTAAGTGTTATAGCCTCAGCTAACAAATGTCCCATATTGGTTTGAGGTTCAGCTAATCCGGATTTCCTAATTCCTTGAATGGCTAAATTTGCTCTTTCAATGCCTTCATACATCTTTGCCCAAGCATTATTCGTAGTATTCATTTGCCCGTTATCTGACTTGGTGGCATATACCACTAAATCGGCTTTTCCATCCGGGTATTTCTCTGAACTATTGTAATATTCAACATCCGTATTTGCTCCATAATAAGGCAAAAATCGGGCACGATATGAATTGGTTTCAGCAAAGGACACTGTAATACCCATCACTGCGGCTTCTGTTAGTTCTTCCGTAGAGAAAATAATGTCTTCGCCTAAGGCCGATTCACTTTTAACGTCTAAAAAACTCTCACAAGAGGTAGCTGCAAAAAGAAAGAAGAATACAGCTAGATATATATTTATTTTTTTCATTGTCTTTCTAGTTTAGAATGTAACATTTACACCGAATAAGAACTGACGACTCTTTGGATAAGCTGAATAGTCAACTCCAGGAGTTAAGTTTGTTTTTCTTCGGGTAGATACTTCGGGATCAAACCCGGAATAACTTGTAATACAGAACACATTATATGCTGTTGCATATAAGCGCAAATTGCTTACATAAAACTTCTTTGTTAAATTCACAGGGAATGTATATCCTAATGTCAGCGTATTCAATCGCAAGAAAGAACCATCTTCAACTGCCCAATCGGTAAACAAGTGAGTTCTAGTATGTGGAGACCACATTGTAGTGTTTTCATTTAGTTTTGCCAACTCTGCCGCATCATTGGTAATTGTTCCATTAGGCATTAAGTTGGTCCAACGTTTTCCTCCTTCCATAATATCAATCATATTACGGAATTGAAACTTACTGGTCGAGGTATATTCAATTTTATTGGCATTATATACATCGTTTCCATAGCTCCAGTTAAACACAGCAGAAAGGTCAAATCCTTTAAATCGTGAATTAATGGTAAAACCTCCTGTATGTAATGGGTTAGCATCACCTATTTTGGTTTGCTTTCCATCCACTAATTTCATATCACCCGGACGTACACTTCCATAACTAACAAGACCACTACCATCATAAACTCCTTCCTTCAGAACCCATTTCTTTGAATCTTCATCAAAGCCCTCAAAGTCTGATAGTTCATATCTTCCCGCTTGTCTGTATCCAAACATCTCACCTACAGATCCTCCGGTTTGTACAATAAAGTCGTTTGATATTTCAGAGGTCCAGGTAGAACTTTCATAATAGTAGTCTAAATCACCTAAACTCTTAATTTTATTTTTATTAAAGCCTATATTAAACCCAAGATCTAAACCAAAGTCTTTCTTATTTACAATGTTGTAATTCAATTGAATTTCAACCCCTTTATTTTCTGTCTTCCCCATATTTCTATATTGGTAGTCATAGCCGGAACCTTGAATAGGGAACAGATTTAATAAATCGTTCGTTGTATTCAAATAGAACTCAATCGATCCGTTTAATCTACTCTTAAATAGAGCAAAGTCTAAACCAATGTTACGTGTATGGGTTGTTTCCCACTTCAGATGTTCGTTAAAAAGAATTTTACCGGCCGACCAATAATTGTTCATACCATCAATCCAAGTGGTTGTGGAAGATACAAACTCGGGACGTATTTGTCCGGAAGGTATATTATTATTACCCGCTGTACCATAACTTATTCTTAACTTCAAATCGTCCAACCAATTCTCTGTACTCTTCATAAACTCTTCCGAAGAAATACGCCAAGCCACAGCTGCTGAAGGGAAATATCCCCAATGATTATCTTTTCCAAATCGACTGGAACCATCAGCACGGAAAGTGGCTGAAAGAATATATTTACTCTTAAAGTCATAGTTGGCACGTCCAAAGAAAGAAACCATTTTATCATCCGGATTCATATAATTATCTATGGAGTGAGCTGCTCCTTGAGTGGTATGCGTAAAGGCATCCGAAGCAGTCCAATCGGTTGGAAATCCGTGAACTGTAGTAGATAAGGTTTCTGATTTACGGATGTAAAGTTCGTGACCTAACAATACATTCATTGAGTGATTTGATTTACTACCCAATAAACCCTTAAAATCATAATTTATGGTATTGGCATTACGGAAAGTGTTTCTTTCTTGACGAGCCAAAACAATTGCAGGCTTTTCTTTATTCTCAGAAGAAGGGGTGTTTTTAACATAATAGGTAGTAGTACCATAGAAACGATCATCTTTTGTATTGTAATGATCCAATCCTATTTCACTTTTTAATGTTAAATGTTTAATGGGTTTCCAAGTTACTGCTCCTGCAAAATTTAAAGTTCTTCTTTTCTGAACTCTTTCATTATCTTGTATTGCAATAAAAGGAGGTACTAGTTCTCCACTGTTAATCTCATCATCATCTGCAGAGCCTATCTTTTCAATGGGTATGGGAGAATAAATAACAGCGTGTTTCATACGAGAGTCTGCGGTTGACTTCTCGTTTTGTTCATTCATTCCTCCACCATTAATTTTAGCATCAGAATAACGCACAGAATAATCAAAAGTAAGGTTTGAGAAAGGTTTATGTTTTACTTTTAATGAAAGGTTATCTCTCTTATAGTCCGATCCTTTCATAATCGCTTTATCTTTTATATGAGCATAGTTAAACACATAAGAAAACTTGTCTGTTCCTCCCGATAGATTCAAACTGTGATTAAACACATTACCTGTTCTACCAAAAACCAAGTCTTGCCAATTATTGCCCTGTATATTGTCATATAAATCTAAATCCTCATAGATACCAAAGTGTCTTTCGTAGCTTTCCGGATCATTATTGTTTTTAAGCAGTGCGTATTCGTATTGCCAACGCAGATAATCAGGAACAGACAAAACATCTAATGTCTTGGCTATTTTCTTCATCCCCACATAGGCATTGTATGTGGCAGTGAACTTGCCTTCTTTACCACTCTTTGTAGTAATAATAATTACCCCATTAGCACCTCTGGAACCATAAATGGCTGTTGAAGAAGCATCCTTCAATACATCAATCGATTCAATTTCTGAAGAGGGAATATCTGAAATAGAATTCACAGGGAAACCATCTACTATATATAAAGGTGAATTATCTTGAGTAATAGACCCTCCTCCACGAACTCTGATTTTTACTTCTGCATCGGGAGACCCCTCTGTCGTTGTTATTTGAACTCCTGCCAGTTTACCTGTAATTGCTTCGGTTACATTGGCTACCGGAATGGATTGAATAGCATCCCCTTGAACAGAAGCCACTGAACCTGTTAAGTCTTTCCTTCTTACAGTTCCATAACCAATTACCACTAGCTCTTCTAAAATGGAATCTTCATCTTTCATCACCACATTTAATTGAGATGATTTTATGGGAAGCTCTTGGGTTTCCATCCCTACATAGGAAAACACCAAATTTTTACCCTCAGTAGGAACAACAATAGAATAATTACCATTTATATCGGTAATTGTACCTATTGAACTATTCTCTTTCACATAAATAGCTACACCAGGTAGTGATTCTCCTGATGAATCAGTAATTGCTCCGGTAATCGTTCTGTTCTGTGCATAAAGATTAACGCACAGAAAAAAACTCAAGAACAAAGCCAAATGCTTAATTAACTTACTCATAGTTTTTCTATATTTTTTATTAGATTTTAGAACTTATCACAATCTTTCACGTTACAATGATAATTAATTTAACTAATGACCAGGGTAGATAGATTGATTTTATAGGGGTGTGTTTTTGTTATAACTTTACTATTTAACCTCTGGAGTGCATTTTAATATATTATTGCCCAATAAATCAAAGAATTTATTAATTTGGTGTTGGTTAATTGCCTAAAGTTAAATTACCTTTACATAGTAACAACAAAATATTCTGCATGAAAATAAAAAGAATCCATACCCTATTCCTTTTCTTTTTTTTATTACTGAGTACATTCCGGTACTCTTATGCACTACCTAAAATATATGTAAAGCACTATGATGCTAGTAGTGGACTACCTCAAAACTCTGTAATGGACATATTACAAGACCAAAAGGGACTTTTATGGTTTTCCACGTGGGATGGGCTATGTAAATTTGATGGTTACAAGTTTACCAACTATAAGAACTGGAAAAGCAGTAATTATCCTATGCGAAGTAACCGCATAGATCACATTATGGAGGATAAAATGAACAACATATGGATACTTTCATATGATAATGAGCCACACCGTTTTGATCCTCGCACAGAAACCTTTATGGGATTTAGGTCACTACCCGGTTATGAAAACTTCACCTTTACCTGTGACCAAATGATTACTGCTCCTTCCGGAAAGGTATGGCTTTTATCTGAAGATAAGGGTTGCATCACTGTTTTAGATCAAGACTTTAACTTTATTAGCTATAACACAGACAATCAGACTTTAAAGAACAACCACGTACATTTTATATTCGAAGATTCCGAAGCTAATAGCTGGATTCTTACTCAACAAGGAGTTTCTGTTTATGACAAAAATCATTCTCCTATTGTTTTACAAGAGAACAAACACATTACAGAACGTGCTTTTTATACTGCAACAGAAATCAATAACGAGGTTTGGTTAGGCACTACTGAAGGAAAGATTCTTATCTACCACCTAATAAATAAAACCTTCAGAGAACTATCCATAAAAGGCAATCACCCCATTATTGAAATTAAACCCATTGATACTTCTCATCTACTAATTACCACAAACCATTCATTCTTCTATGTATATCATATCCCAAGCAATGACTTTACGGAGTATAACATAATGAAAGGGTTAAGTGGCAAGCAGGAAACTATTATTAAAAGTTATATAGACAAATCTAAAAGAGTTTGGTTTGAGTTAACGCAATTAGGAGCTTCCCTCTTTGATTTTAATAATAAAGAAATATATCATTACCCTTCACGCATAGAAAGTCCAATAGGTAAAGTGGCAGCTCCCATATTTATTGTTTTGGAAGATAAAAAAGGGAATACGTGGATTCACCCAAAAGGAGGAGGTTTCTCTCTCTTTGATCCAAAAACTCACACTCTTAAACCTTTTTACAATACTCCTAACTCACCCGATTGGAAGTTCTCAGGAATGCTTCACTCCGGTTTTATTGACAAACAAAACAATCTTTGGCTTTGTACTCACTCAGAAGGCTTGGATAAAATTACATTCAGTATGGATATTTTTCAATCCAAACAAATTGAGCTTCATCCTAAAACTCCTATGGACAACAACACCAGATGTGTGTTTGAAAGTAAAGACAAAAAAATGTGGGTGTCAACCAAAGAGGGGAAAGTTCACGTATTCGATGAAAATCAGAAATATTTAGGATATCTGAATAGTAACGGAACTATTGGAAAAGGTACTCCCATTACAGGTATTACATATTGTATGATGGAAGACACTCTAGGTGCTATATGGATAGGAACTAAAGGAGATGGCATTTACAAACTCAAAAAAAGAGGAGAAAACGCCTATCATATATCTCAATTTAAATCTGACCCCAATAATATCTACAGCTTAAACAATGATAATATTTATAGTCTATTTCAAGATAGCAAAGGGAAGATTTGGATAGGAACCTATGGAGGGGGCATTAATCTAATGGAAGAAGAGGGGCGTTTTATCCACTCAAATAACTTGTTTATTAGTTATCCTCAAAATTATGGTTCACAGGTAAGAGTAATCAATGAAGACTCGTATGGTAACCTTTGTATTGGTACTACCTTAGGACTAATTATGTTTTCCAATGACTATAACTTATATAATAATGTGGAATTCAAGTTTTATATAAAACAAAGTGGAGAGCAGAGTTTAACAGCCAATGATATTTACGACATTATTACAACTAGAAAAAAAGAGACCTACATAGCAACATTTGGAGGTGGAATTAATAAAATCGATTCGGTGGACACCAAAGGTTTTCCCATTCGATTTAAGTCCATAACCCGCGACAATGGACTATTCTCTGACATTGCACTACAAATTATTGAAGATTTTGAAGGTAACCTATGGATTTCCTCTGAAGGAAACATTACAGTATTCAATCCTGAAAATAACAAAACGATAACTCATAGTGAGATACCAAAAATTATTCAGGGTTATTCATTCACAGAAGGCTCAAAATGTTTATCTGCCTCAGGTAAAATACACTTTGGTAACTCCGGTGGCATATTAACCATTAACCCTTTCATTATTCAATCCAATAATTTCAAACCGGAACTACTATTCACCAATCTTCAGGTAAATAATAAAAACATTCAGGCTAACGATGAGGGTTCCCCTTTAGATGTAAATATAGATTACACAGAAAAAATAAAGCTCAATCATAATCAAAATTCCATAAACATTGAGTTCTCTGCTTTAGATTATGTTGAAACACAACAAGTACAATACTCATATACTTTAGAGGGCTTTGACAAAGAGTGGATTACCAATCCCGGACAACGCATAGCTACTTATAACAACTTAAATCCGGGAAATTATACCTTTCGGGTAAGATCAACTAATAGTGATGGAGTATGGGTTGAGAATGAACGTACACTGCACATACAAATTGTCCCCTCTTTTTGGCAAACTCAATGGGCAACATTCTTATATATTTTCCTTTTCATTGTTATTATATCTTTAGTTCTACGATCTTTGATTGTTTATTTCCGATTAAAAGATAGAATGTCTCTGGAGCAAGAAGAGATAGAAATGAGAACGCGTTTCTTTATGGATATTTCGCACGAAATTAGAACTCCGCTAACAATGATTGTTTCTCCTGTTGAAAATCTACTGGAAAACAAACACAGTGAAGCTGAAACAAATAACCAGCTGCAAATCATTTACAAAAACGCACAACGTATGTTGCGTATGGTGAATCAGATATTGGATTTTAGAAAAATAGAAAAGAGTAAGCTTAATATTCAGAAAACTTCATTTGGAGTGTTTATTGACGAATTATCCAAGAATTTCTTCAAACTTGCAGAAACTCAGGGAATCAATTTTTCAGTAAATGATTCTTCAGAAAACGCCACTCTTTGGATCGATCAGGATAAAATAGAAAAACTGTTTTTTAATCTACTTTCTAATGCATTTAAATTTACAGAAGAAGGAAAAGACATTCAAGTAAATATCTATCCAAAAGGAAACACCATTGCACTTGAGATAAAAGATGAGGGACAAGGAATTAAGCAAGAGATTAAAGACAAGCTTTTTACACGTTTTGCCTCATTTAGTTTAGATAAAAGTAAACCAAGCACTGGAATAGGTCTTTCCATAGTGAAAGAGATTGCGGATAAGCATAAAGCTAAGATAGAGGTTATTAGCAATGAAAATGAGGGAAGCAGCTTTATCATCTACTTTCAGAAAGGCGTTCAACATTTCAATGAAAATGAGTTCGATATTTTAACTGGCGAGGAAGCACCTAAAATTACTCCTCCAAACTTACATATCAATGAGGATGTTGAAATAGAAAATATAATCTTTGAATCGGAACACAATGAAAGAAAACAAAAAGAGACATTACTTATTGTTGAAGACGATGATGATTTAAGAGGGTATATTGTCTCTACTCTAAAGAGTCACTATAATCTATTGGAAGCCAGAAACGGGAAAGAGGGCTATCAAATGGCAATCCATCAATTGCCAGATTTTATTATAAGCGACATTATGATGCCTGAAGTTGATGGGGTGGAATTATTACAACAGTTAAAAGCCAACCAATCAACGAGTCACATTCCTTTTATCCTATTAACAGCCAAAGTTGATATGGATAGCAGGTTGCAAGGCTTAAAATATGGTGCAGATGACTACATAACCAAGCCGTTTAGTGTTAAGTATTTAAAAGCTAGAATTGAAAACATCATTGAGCAACGCAAAAGACTTTATCAATCCTATTTTTCTGATGAAGAGTCTCCCAAAATTCCTTCTCAAGAGGTTTTGGAGGAAAACAGTTCTTTTTCCGGAGAATTAGAGGTAATTACAGAGGAAGATCAGCAGTTTATAAAAGATGTCAAAGCTTTTATTGAAGCAAACATTGATAATAGTGATTTTGTGGTAGAAGATATAGCAAGCGAAATGTTGATGAGCCGTACGGTGTTTTTCAATAAAATGAAAAGTCTTACAGGACTTGCTCCCATAGAATTTATACGGGAAGTAAAAATAAGATTTGCTGCAGAAATCATCAAAACCACAAATTTAACCATCAAAGAAATAGCATTTATGGTTGGATTTTCTGATACTAAGTATTTTTCCAGATGGTTTAAGAATATAAAGGGAATGTCTCCCAGTGAGTATAGAGACGAAAACAGACCTTTATAACTTCAGGTATTTTACAACACAATAAATTAATCGCTGTTTTTTCTCATTCGCATTTAAACTCATTTTTCTTACTCAAACACCCCACTTACAAAGCTTGTAGGCGGGGTGTTTATCGGTCTAGGACCGAAGGGCTGTCGGTCTAGGACTGAAGGGTGCTCGGTCTAGGACCGAAGGGCGTTGGGTCTAGGACCGCATTTAGAGAAAAAGTAAATAAGGCCTTTTATCTATCTTTTAATGACTCAATAAAATGAAATAGTCTTTAATTACAATCCATTTACTAATATAAAAATCGCCCTGCTTATTGATTGTTACATCTAATAAACAGGGCGATTTAACTCTAGATTAGAACAACAGTCGTCCATTTATACATAGAGACTAGTTCACACACAACACAAACACTTAATTATGACAAAACATTAATCTACAAAACTTATCTTTTCTCCGTTGATGCTAAAGTCGCTATAAGTTCCACTTGTCGTTTCTTTATTATCACCACTGTTTAATGCTATCCCAATGTATATTTTTGAAGGGAGATTTGTAAAAGTGTCTGTTCGCACATCACCATACGTTTGTCCTCCATCCTCTGAATAAGAGGCAAAATAATCATTTCCTTTACGCTCAAGTTTTACATACACTTCTCCACCTAAAACTGTTGGTGACTTAAGGGTACCTCGCTTTGCAGCACTACCGGCTAAAACACGGTGAGAATAATTATGCTCACCTGTTTTTCCTCCTTCACCACTCATTGCATGCAGAAAATCTCCACCCTCTGCAGTTAAGTCTGGTGTAAACAACAAACCTCCAATACTTTGATTGGTCTGTTTAATTGAGTTAAAATTATCAATTCTCAATGTTGCCACAAAATCACCTTCCACTTCACGATAGACATAGTAAAAAGATTGGTTGGAACCTTCAAATTTACCCGCAGAAGTTATAGTTAATTTACCCTCACCGTCAACCTTAAAGCTACCCGTTGATTGATTGGTTCCAACATCTTTTGCAAGCCATCCTGCCCCTAAACCCTCAGAACTTCCCGGTTCTTCCGGTTCAGTGGGATCGGGATCAACAGGATCGGGATCTGTAATTCCTCCATTATCAACCTTTATAGGTGCAGTATCATAGCCCGAAAGTTTTCCTACACCGGCATTTCCTTTTACAACTGCAGGTACATCTTCACCTTTAGTTGTAACATACTCATACTCAGGCTTAAAATCATCATAAGTTAAAGGTGCTTCAAGTTTTTCTCCTTCATAAGCTTTGTATTCCAGGTTAATAAAAGGATATGGATTGGAAGCATTAGATGGTTTATTTTCATAAACATTATCTTCATTGGCATATAAATAACCGGCTACTGAACCTTGCAAATTTGACACCCAATTATTACCCGATGGTTTAGCTGGGAAAGTACAGATATCGGTAGGTAAACGTACGCCATCAAAATAGTTGTTTTCCACTAATACTTTTGCTCCATAGGCACTTCCTACACCATACGTTTCAACCTTATTGAAATAGTTGTTATAAACGTGTACAGTACCAAAACGAACACGAGGGTGTCTAGAATTCGACTGATCGAAGAAATTATGATGGAATGTCGCTGTAATTTGATTATCTGCAATTTCATTATTGGAATGACCAACTAATGCTGTCTTTTGTGTTTTAATGAAATGATTCCAGGAAACAGTAACTCCATTCGTTTGGTGCGTAACATCTACCGAACCATCTTCATAATCTTTTATTTGATTAATCGACTCAATGGAGCAATGATCAACCCATATCTTACTGGATTTCTGCATAGATATAGCATCTGCACCATTATCGGCTTTAGGCATTTGAATATAAAGATTACGTATGATGATATTTGAACTTCTTACAATAAAAAGTCCCACATTCTTCATTTTAAAACTATTTGTTCCATATATAGTCAGGTTTTCAGTATCTTTAATATCAAACCAGGGACTACTCTTATCTCTTCCATGCTCTTTTGTAAACTCACCACTCAACCATACTATGGCAGGAACTTTAGATTTTACTTTTTCTCTTGCTTTTAACCAAGCAGTAAACTTATACCCATTATCAAAATGATGAATATTATCGTCTGTTGCACCTTCACCACCAGTGGTACCTGCTAATGCAGCATATCCATACATTTTATCTACCTCAATATTTCCAACATCAGGCCCTCCTTCAGGCTCTTCGGGACAAACATCTGTGGTTTCAGAAAGATGTAATTCGTAAATTACATCCTCATCAAGATAGGTAAGAATAAAACCTTCTTCTGCCAATTCTTTCTCCACTTGATACTCTACCTCCCCAACAACAATCGTATTTTTTTCAAATGTAAAAGCCAGAGTTTCCAAGGAACAGTTAATATTTAAGCCATCTTCGGCTATATCCCATAGTTGACCTAAAAGTGCAGCGTTTTGCGTAGGTTCTTCCCCACTTTTGTAACTATAAGCATCCACCACTTTATAACGGCCTAATATCTCAGCTAACTCCATATACTCAATCTCTACTTCATCTTCACAACGGCTGTTGGTTTTGATAAGTTTAAAGGTTTTTTGGTCAGGAGTAGTTACAAGAAAAAAGTCGTCCTCTTTCTCAATAAGGAAACTGTTTTCTCCAAATTTCAACTCCCCCGAATTAAAAGTGTAAGGCTGAAGTGCCGTACAACCCCTATTGATATTCTTCACTCTGACATCCCAGAACTCACCATTATTTACAGTTTCTAATTGGGAGTCAATGACTTCATAAACACCTAATAGGTCTGAATGTGTAACTCGTATATCTTCAGGTTCGGGTACAACATTATCATCGTCGGAACAAGAAGCACCCATAAAAAGGGCTAAGAATAAACATAAAAGAAAAGGAATTCTTGTGTGTTTCATAATACTATTTTTAATTAGAATCAGTGTATTTTAATTAGGTTTACCTGAGCTCTATTCTTATTTCTAAACAATAAACTTCTCAAGTACTACAAATATATAGAGAAAGAATAGTGCAGTACGGTGGCTTTTTGACTTAAAAGAACGCACACTTCAAAACCCCTGAAAGAATGATCTACAAAGCATTTGACAAGCAACGAATTTATGAAATTCCTTATTTCCGTCAATTCATCCCCCCTATTCATAGACAAATGTAAGAAAGGGCATTTGTTAAATGACAAAAAAAAGAGAGACACTCCATTATAGAATGTCTCTCTTCGATTTATAGTAAAATAAATACGTTTATTCTTCGTCCATTAAGAGCTCAAGAATTTGACAAGCAGCTTTTGATACTGAAGTACCAGGACCAAAAATTGCAGCCACACCTTGCTCATACAAGAAATCATAATCTTGAGCAGGAATAACTCCACCAACAATAACCATAATGTCAGCTCTTCCTAACTTCTCCAACTCTTTCATTAATTGGGGAACTAAAGTTTTATGTCCTGCCGCTAATGAAGACACACCCACAACATGAACATCGTTCTCTACAGCATCTCTTGCAGCTTCAGCAGGAGTTTGGAATAAAGGTCCCATATCCACATCGAAACCACAGTCTGCATATCCGGTTGCAACTACTTTAGCACCACGGTCGTGTCCATCTTGTCCCATTTTGGCAACCATAATACGAGGTTGACGACCTTCTTGCTTAGCAAACTTAGCAGCTAGCTCGCTTGCTCTATCGAAATCTTTATCGTTTTTACTTTCTGATGAATACACGCCTGATATAGTTCTAATTGTTGCTTTATAACGTCCTACAGCTTCTTCACAAGCATCTGAAATCTCTCCTAATGTAGCACCGGCTTTTACAGCTTCAACAGACAATTCCAATAAGTTGCCTTTCTCAGTCTTAGCACATTCTGTTAATGCAGCTAAAGCAACTTTCACATCTGCTTCATTACGTCTATCTCTTAAGCTTTTGAGTCGCTCTACCTGATCTTTCCGAACTGAAGTATTATCAATTTCAAGAATATCAATAGGGTCTTCTTTATCTAACTTGTATTTATTAACCCCTACAATGGTTTGAACGCCACTGTCAATACGAGCTTGTGCACGTGCAGCAGCTTCTTCAATACGCATTTTGGGGATACCTGTTTCAATAGCTTTAGCCATACCACCTAACTTCTCAATCTCTTCAATGTGTTCCCAAGCTTTATGAGCAATTTCATTTGTTAAGCTTTCAACATAATACGAACCGGCCCAAGGGTCAACACTACGAGTTACCTGAGTTTCACTTTGTATGTAAATCTGTGTGTTACGTGCAATACGAGCAGAGAAATCGGTAGGTAATGCAATAGCCTCATCTAACGCATTTGTATGTAAAGATTGAGTATGTCCCAACACGGCAGCCATAGCTTCAACACAAGTTCTTCCTACGTTATTGTATGGATCTTGTTCTGTTAAAGACCATCCTGAGGTTTGTGAGTGTGTACGCAAGGCCAAAGATTTAGGGTTCTTAGGATTAAATTGTTTCACAATCTTAGCCCATAGTAAACGAGCGGCTCTCATTTTTGCAATCTCCATAAAATGGTTGGTACCAATTGCCCAGAAGAAGGATAATCGTGGAGCAAAAGCATCAATGTCAATACCTGCAGCTATTCCTGCACGAAGATACTCCAATCCATCAGCCAAAGTATAAGCTAACTCTATATCTGCTGTTGCACCTGCCTCTTGCATGTGATAGCCAGAGATAGAAATAGAGTTGAAACGAGGCATTTTTTGAGAAGTAAACTCAAAAATATCAGAGATAATCTTCATAGAGAATTTAGGAGGATAGATATAGGTATTTCTAACCATAAATTCTTTTAAGATATCATTCTGAATGGTTCCTGTTAGTTCACTTAACTCAGCTCCTTGTTCTAATCCGGCATTAATATAAAAAGCCATGATAGGAAGAACAGCTCCGTTCATCGTCATAGAAACAGACATTTTATCTAATGGAATACCATCAAATAATTGTTTCATATTATCCAAAGAACAGATGGATACTCCTGCTTTACCCACATCACCCTCTACACGTTCATTGTCAGGGTCGTAACCTCTATGAGTAGGTAAGTCAAAAGCAATGGAAAGACCTTTCTGTCCGGCAGCTAAGTTTCTTCTATAGAATGCATTCGATTCTTCAGCAGTTGAAAAACCTGCATATTGGCGAATAGTCCAAGGACGCATCACATACATCGTAGAGTATGGTCCTCTTAAATAAGGAGCTACACCTGCAGCATATTCCAAGTGTTCAAATCCTTCTAAATCTTCTTTGGTATAAACTCCTTTTACTTCAATGTGTTCAGGAGTTTTCCAGTCGGCGGTAATATTATTTTCTTTTTGCCACTCTTTTCCATCTATTGCAGAAAAAGAGGTGGATATATCTATCTTGTTAAAATCTGGAGTCATAATCTTTTATTTTAATAGGATTTTATTAAACGCTTGTAACGTTTCCAACACATTCACACGAACATGAACAAAGTGTTCAATTCCTGCTTTCTTAAGCTCATCCATAGAAGCTGGAGCACCAGCTACAACAAATTGTGCTCGGTTTGCCAACTCTTTATAAGCGGGAATGGCATAAGTATCGTATTCATCATCACTTGAACAAAGAACTACAACATCTGCTTTTGCTTTTAAAGCAGCTTCAATTCCTTTTTCAACAGTTTCAAATCCTAAATTATCAATAATCTCATATCCTGCACAAGCAAAGAAGTTTGAAGAAAACTGAGCTCTGGCTTGACGCATTGCTAAGTTTCCAATTGTTAACATAAATACTACAGGACGTTTGCCTGATGCTTCTGTTTCTAAGCGTAATGCCTCAAATTGCTCGGCAGCTCTAGCTGCAACAAGGCGTTCAACATCGGTTGTCTCTTGTTCTTTAGCAGAAGCACTTTCCGACTTGAATTTAGCTAACACCTCCGGTTGTTTATCCGATATAACTTCATTAAAATTGGGGAACTGATTAGTTCCTAATAAAACTTCTCTACGAGTAGCTACAGCCTTTTGCCTTTTTTCATTACTTTGACTCAATGCTTTCTGAACTACTCCTTCTTTCAGAGCTTTATAAAAACCTCCGGCATTTTCAACTTCCAAGAAAAGTTCCCAAGCTACTTTTGCTATCGATGCAGTTAAGTTCTCAATATAATATGATCCACCTGCCGGATCAACTACTTTCTCAAAATGAGATTCCTCTTTTAATAGAAGTTGTTGATTTCTAGCAATACGTTCAGAAAACTCATTAGGTTCTTGGTATATTTTATCAAAAGGTAGAACCGTTAGAGAATCAACGCCACCAAGAGCTGCACTCATTGCCTCGGTTTGTGTACGAAGTAAGTTTACATAAGGATCAAAAATGGTCATATTGTACTCTGTTGTTTCAGCGTGAATGCTCATTTTTGAAGCGCAACGACACTCTCCATTGGGTCCTTGATTATCACAATCTCTGGTACACATAGGGTTATAAGCAGCAACAATATTAGCCCAAAGCATACGGGCTGCTCTAAACTTAGCTATCTCTAAGAAGTAGTTTGAGGCTACTCCAAAGTTGAATTTTATTTTCTTAGCAACCACTGTTGGCGATAAACCGGCCTCTACCAAGCTTCTTAGGTACTCATTTCCCCAAGCTAATGCATAACCCAACTCTTGCGTTATGTATGAGCCCGCATTGGTTAAAGACTTGGCATTAACATTTAGTACTCTATAAAAAGGTAAAGATTGAATGGCTTCAATTAACTCTTTTGATAACTGAACCATAGATCCTTCTTCTTTTCCGGTAAGGAGCATCTGATTGAAATAGTCGAAATTAATTGTACCTTTTAAGTCGGTCAATTTATAGCTGTTACCTTCAAAATACATCACCAACAACTTAGCAAACTCTACTACAGCTGTTTGATTTACAGTAAAGTTTAATTCAACTTTATCTGCCGGTATTCCTTTAAGTAGTTGAGTGATATAGTCACTATTAAAACCAACTTCACCTATGATGAAAGAGAAGGAGTCAACTCCTTTTTTCAATAATTCAATGGCTTTTTCATTTGCCACCTGAGGTGATTCAACTTTAATTTCTTGACGTACGTACCACGAGTTATCTGTTTTTTTTGTTCCTCTTACATAAGGAAAAACTCCAGGTACTGCATTAGTTGCTAATAGAGATTCAATGTCTTCTTTTCTATAAAAAGGTTGAACATTGAAACCCTCTTGTGTCTTCCACACCAATCTCTTTTCGAAATCAGCTCCTTTCAAATCTTTATTTACAACTTCCATCCACTTTTCTGTAGATATAGGTGGAAATTCATAAAAAAGTTTTTCTTTACTATCTGCCATAGTTTATCATTAATTATGTTTTGACTAAAATTTCTTCTTAGTTTTAGGTCTAACGATTGATACACTTGCAAATATAACAAAATACAAGACAGGGTGCCCCCTTTTCCCGTTTTTTTACTTTTTTTGAGGAAGTGTACAACCTTCTTTTTTTTCTTTAGGAATATCGTCTTTAATCTTTGCTACTCTCTATATCATTAAGTAATTTTGCATTTGAATTTTTAAAGAATATATATAATATGGATTGGTTACAAACCTTGTTGTGGGATACAAGCTCTGTCGCACACATTGTGGCTCTTTACGCTTTCGTTATTACTGCGGGAGTGTTGTTAGGTAAAATTAAAGTTTTTGGAGTATCACTCGGAGTAACATTTGTTCTCTTTGTGGGAATTTTAATGGGACATTTTGGATTTACAGGAGATATAGAAATCCTTCATTTTATCCGGGAATTCGGATTAATTCTTTTTGTTTTCTGTATTGGTCTGCAAGTAGGTCCTTCTTTCTTTTCCTCTTTCAAAAAAGGAGGTATGACACTCAACTTACTTGCTGTAGGTGCCATTGCACTAAACATCATTGTAGCACTTAGTATTTTCTTTATACTTGATGGACGCATTGAATTACCTATGATTATTGGTGTATTATATGGAGCAGTGACCAACACCCCAGGACTAGGAGCGGCTCAAGAAGCTCTAACTCAACTGAATTATGAAGGGCCTCAAATTGCACTGGGATATGCTTGTGCCTATCCATTAGGAGTAATTGGTATCATCGGAAGTATTATTTTAATTCGTTTATTGTGGCGTGTAGACTTAAAGAAAGAAGAGGAAGCACTTCATTCTGCTCAAAATGAAAACCCCCATAAACCACATATGCTTCAATTGGAGGTTAAAAATGAATCTATTGCCGGAGCTCAATTAAGTGAAATTCAAGAACAGATTGGACGTACATTTGTATGTTCCAGACTTTGGCATAAGGGAGTAATATCAACTCCAACCCGAGATTCCATCATTAATTTAGACGATAGGTTACTAATTATTTGTGAAGAGGAGGATGCGGAATACATAACTACCCTCATTGGTATATCCATTGATATGGAATGGGAAATAAAAGATGAAGAGACCATTAATAAAAACAAATCATTGATTTCCAGACGTATTCTTGTAACACGGACTGAAATAAATGGAAAAACATTAGGCTCACTTCGCTTTCGTTCACTATATGGAGTAAACATTACAAGAGTTCATCGTTCCGGTATGGATCTACTTGCAGATGTAAACTTAGAGTTACAAGTAGGAGACCGAGTAATGGTTGTGGGACAAGAAGAAGCTGTAAGTCGTGTAGCTGAAGTTTTAGGAAACTCTCTTAAAAAATTAAATCATCCTAATATTGCAACTATTTTTATTGGAATATTTTTAGGAATATTATTGGGAAGCATCCCTTTAATGATACCTAATGTTCCTACTCCTGTAAAATTAGGACTAGCTGGAGGACCTCTAGTAGTAGCTATCTTAATTGGTCGCTTTGGACATAAATTCAAATTAGTAACTTATACTACTCAAAGTGCCAACTTAATGCTTAGAGAAGTAGGAATTGTACTATTCTTAGCTAGTGTGGGCATAGAAGCCGGAGCAAATTTTGTTGAAACAGTTATAGCTGGTGATGGGTTACTTTATGTTGGTATTGGATTTTTAATTACAGTAATTCCTTTACTCATTATTGGTACCATTGGTCGCCTATATTATAATATTAACTATTTCACTCTTGCCGGTTTAATGGCGGGTTCTTATACTGATCCTCCAGCACTGGCTTATGCCAATCAAATTGCAGATAACGATGCTCCTTCTGTTGGATACTCTACGGTCTATCCATTGACGATGTTTTTGCGTATCTTAACAGGACAGCTCATACTATTATTTATGATGGGGTAAGAATAAACCTTACCATAGAATAAAAACACAACGCATAAGAAAAGAGCGAGAAAACAGTTGTTTTCTCGCTCTTTTCTTATGCTATATTTACTGTTATTATCTATAGAATGCTTTTAGAGGAAATAATGATTGACACAAAACTCAGGGTAGTCAACGTATCTGGTATAACTCTTTTACTGTTTTATTAAAGGTGAAGGAAAATCTCAAATGAAGTTTTATTACACAATAAAAAGACAAATATAGGTTTGATCTCTCTTTAAATAATTAAACACCCGACTTTTCTCAAGACGTAACGACGCATCCTTTCACTCAAATGAAATCATGGTTTTTAAAAAAAGGATTTAACGATTAGCCGAAAAATCCAACTTGGGAATATTTAAGACCATATCTTTAGGAATATTATTGGGGTCTTTAATCATCGCTTCATTATGATAATAAATATAAGGCCAATACCCTCTGGAACCAAAATAAACCTCAGACAGTATTCTTAATGTTTCACCGTGTACTACCTGATGAGTTGCCATAGTCCCAACGATGGTGTAACGCAAAGAAGAGCGTGTAGGGAAATCACTTGGAAGCACATTACTAGATGTAGATTCTACAGGTTGCTCTTTACTTTCCACAGTGGTAGTTTCTCCAGCTTCATCCTTGGTTGATTCATCACCTGCAGACTCTTCTTCATTTTGTTCTTCAGGATAAAGAATGATGCTCGAATCTTCAACACGTTCAAGCGCTTTTTCCTCTGTCCGCAAATTGATGTAAGCATCTAACTCTTTTTGAACACTTAATAGACGGAAGAATAACAACAAAGTGAAAATAGACAAAATGAAGAGAACAAAAGAAAACATCCAAATTATATCTCTCTTGCTTTTATCGTTATCCATTTTTTGTTTAGGTTCTTCTTTTTCCGGTATTTCAGATTCAGTCTTTTTCTCTGCCTCCTCTATATCTATTTCTTCTTGAATCTCTTCTGTTTGATTATCTTCTTCCTCAGCACCATAAACATTCAAAAAGAAATCTTCTACTTTTCTATCCTCTTTATCAGTTTCTTTTTGAGAATCTTCTTCTGTAGCTTGATTCTCCTTGGTAGTATCTTGAATTTGTTCTTCTTCAACCTTCATTTCGGTAACTTCTTTTTCTGAAACTTCTTTTACCTCTTTTATTTCTTGCTCAGTCTGCTGTTCTTGCAATAATTGCTCCATCAATGTATCCGAAGAAACAACAACAGGTTCAAAATGCTCAAAAGGTTTATTGATTATAAGTTGTAAGCCGTTATCAGGAACAAAAATCAATTCATTTTTAGTTATTCCATTACTTCTACCTGACTCTAGACAGATTCTTTTAAACGAACCTAAGTCTTTTATATGAACATAATTATCCTCTTTAAGTCCTTTTTCTATCAAGAGGAAAAACTCTCGGATAAAAAGTTGTGCTGCCTGAAAAGAGATTCCTTCTTTATCAGCTATAATACGAGCAAAATAAGAAGCATCCCGGATTTTTATCTCTTTACTCATAAGATTCTAAATGAAGGGTTTCGTTAAGTTTTTCATCGGGAGAAAATCGGGGAGTCAATTTAGGAGGAATAAGAATCGGCTCATTCGTTACCGGACTATAATCCAAATGCTCATCTTCTTTAACTACTTCCAATACACCGAAATCGGAAAATGTAAGCACTGCCCCCTTCTCCAACTCATTTGTCATTGATTGAATAAGAGATTGGGTCAATCTAGAGGCACTTTCGCTGGAACAGCCCAACTGTGAGGCCAATGAAGAAAGAAATTCTATATGATCCATTTTAGTAAAGATAAAAGATTTCAAAAGCAAATTACACTATTTCCCCGTATAAATCAAACTCATCCGTATCAATAATTCGAACTAAATAAAAATTTCCTACTTCCAGTTCTTTTCCATCAACACGTTTAATTAATACTTCCGGGTCAACTTCGGGAGAATCAAATTCAGTACGACCAATGTAGTAACCTCCCTCCACACGATCTATGATTACCTGTAATTCTTGGCCAATTTTCTCTAGGTTCAAGGTGGTTGAAATGTCTTGTTGAATAGCCATTAATTCACTCAATCGCTCTTCCTTTACCTCAGGAGGAACATCATCCTCATAATTTAAGTAGGCATAAGTCCCCTCTTCATGAGAATAAGCAAAAGCACCCATCCTGTTAAACTTAATGTCACGAACAAACTGCTTTAATTCTTCAAAATCCTGCTCAGTTTCTCCGGGAAAACCAACCATCAAAGTGGTACGGATATGAATACCGGGTACTTCTGCACGCAAAGCGTGAATTAACTCATAAGTTTCTTTCTTCGTAATGTGACGATGCATTCTCTCCAGCATATGATCACTACTATGTTGCAATGCAATATCAAGGTATTTACACACATTATCCCTTTCACGCATTACGCTAAATAACTCTTTAGGGAAATGAGCAGGATAAGCATAATGCAAACGGATTCGTTTAACCCCCTCTACATCGGAAATGCGTTCTATTAATTCAGGTAGTGCCTGTCTTTTATAAAGATCAATACCATAATAGGTCAATTCCTGGGCTATAACCTGAAATTCTTTCACACCTTTCTCAACCAGTTGCTTAACCTCTTCAACAATCTCTTCCATAGGACGAGATATGTGTTTTCCGGTAATTATAGGTATGGAGCAAAAAGCACATTTTCTATCACATCCCTCAGATATTTTCAAGTAGGCATAATGAGGAGGAGTAGTTAATGTGCGTCGATTATAAAACTGAGGGTTGTATTTTTTCCCCAACTCATCCAACAAGTTCATCCAATCGAACTTGCCATAATATTTATCCACCTGAGGAATCTCTATGGCTAGTTCTTTCAAATAACGCTCCGAAAGACACCCCATAACATAAAGTGCCTCAATTTCACCTCTCTCCTTAGCCTCAGCAAAAGTCAAAATCATCTCTATAGACTCCTCTTTAGCGTCACCGATAAAACCACAAGTATTGATTACAGCTATTTCACCTTGTGGGTTATCTGAATCGTGTGTAATATTAAATCCCGATTCACCTAGCTGCTTTAATAAGTATTCTGAATCTACCAGGTTTTTAGAACAACCTAGCGTAATAACATCTATTGTTTTTTTAGTCATCAAATATCTCCAAATAAGGAATCAACAAACTCTTCTTTACGGAAAACCTGTAAGTCTTCCATTCCCTCACCTAAACCAATGTAACGAACAGGTATCTTGAATTGATCTGAAATACCAATAACAACCCCACCCTTTGCTGTTCCATCTAATTTAGTAATAGCCATAGATGAAACTTCGGTTGCTAACGTAAAATGTTTGGCTTGTTCAAAAGCATTTTGACCGGTCGATCCATCCAAAACAAGTAACACCTCATTCGGTGCGTGAGGAACCACCTTTTTCATTACATTTTTTATTTTTGTCAACTCATTCATCAAGCTCACTTTATTATGCAAGCGCCCTGCCGTATCAATAATAACCACATCTGCATCATTGGCAACCGCTGAACTTAGTGTATCAAAAGCAACAGAAGCCGGATCAGACCCCATCTGTTGTTTAACTACCGGTACTCCAACTCTTTCTCCCCAAATGGATAGTTGCTCAATAGCAGCAGCTCTAAAAGTATCGGCAGCACCTAAATAAACCTTTTTCCCTGCTTTTTTAAATTGATAGGCTATTTTTCCAATAGTAGTAGTTTTTCCTACCCCATTTACTCCTACAACCATAATTACATAGGGCTTCTTCTCTATTTCAGACTCAAAATCGAATACCTCACCTGTATTATTTTCAGTTAACAAGGTGGCTATCTCTTCTTTTAAGATGGTATTTAATTCCGAAGTGTTAACGTATTTATCACGAGCTACACGCTCTTCTATACGTTCAATGATTTTCAGTGTTGTATGAACTCCCACATCCGAAGTAATCAAAACTTCTTCTAAATTATCCAGAACTTCATCGTCGACTTTAGATTTACCTCCAACAGCACGAACAATTTTACTAAACACATTTTCCTTAGTTTTAGATAACCCTTTATCTAAGGTCTCTTTTTTGTCTTTTGAGAAGAAACTAAATATACCCATAGCCTAAAATAAATTGTTGAAACACATTAATATACAAAAATAGAATAAGTAACGTTAAAGAGAAAATATCTATAAATGAAAAAACCTTTTACTCTCAATTTAAGTAAAAGGTTTTCTTATAGAAGGATTTTTCTATATAGATTATTTTCCTTTGAAATATTCATCTACCATTTCTTTAGGTATCATACGTTCATCAAACATATAAGCTCCTGTTTTGGGAGATCTTACTACTTTAATTACTTTTGAATAAACGCCACTACCTTTAGCTTCCTGCAATCTTGCTACTGCTTTCTTTGCCATAATAAATACTTTCTCTTATTCTTATTTAATTTCTTTATGAACCGTCATTTTTTTCATAATGGGGTTATATTTCTTTAGCTCAAGTCTACCTGTAGTGTTCTTCTTGTTTTTTGTTGTGATGTAACGAGATGTTCCTGGTAAACCACTTTCTTTATGCTCTGTACATTCGAGTATTACTTGTACTCTATTTCCTTTTTTTGACATAACTCAACCTACCTCCTTTTTTAATTAGCTTAAAACTCTAATATCATTCCAATTGCAATATCCTTTTTCTACCGCATCAACTAAAGCTGCATCCAAGCCTTTTTTATTAATGGTACGTAGACCTGCTGCACTTAGGGTCAAACTAATCCAACATTCTTGTTCTACATAGTAGAATTTTTTTCTAAACAAGTTCACATCAAAAGTTCTTTTAGTCTTTCGATTAGAGTGTGAAACATTGTTGCCCACCATGGCTCTCTTTCCTGTAATTTGACAAATCTTAGACATCTCTATCTTTTTTATTTATATTCTTTTATTTTCTATGCTCTTTTTAATCAGCATGCAAAGTAAACACTTTCACATCTATTTAGCAAGAAAAAACGAAATTAATTCACTTAATTAACTCGTACAAAAGCAATAAACTTCCATTTGATGCTCTTGTGATATTCATTTCTCTTCCTCTATCGCCGTCTTGCATTTTTGTAATGATACGATTTCCATAGGCTGCTGCCATCCAGACTC
>CAZOVL010000002.1:0-77543 GCA_964583185.1 uncultured Bacteroides sp.
TTCTATGTCTGATTTTTCATTAATCATCAAAACATGACTTATATTATTTAAGGTAGACTTCTGTATTTTCCACCAAAATACATTAATCTAAATTCTTATCCATTAATAAAGGGAGAAAAGTTTAGATTAGAAACAACATTAACTTTGTTCCTAGAAGTCCAAAAGGACTTCGTTAGAGTAAAACGAATAGTCGAAACCTTTTGTTGCTATCAATGAAAAAAGAAGGAACAAGTGTTCCAATCTAACTTGGAAAAAGTTAAAAGCCCGCTGCTCTAACTGCTCGTTGTTCTCGTTCAACAGAAGATTTTTTCCCTGAACTCCTAGTTTTACCACTATTGAAACGGATGCTACAGCTTACCATAAGTAAGTTTCGATAAGGCATTAAACTTTGACTTAATTTTTCTGTATAAAAAGGAGTTTGGATCTCTTTTTTTAACTCATTGCGTACACCCCAATGTATGGGAGGAAAATAAGACACCATCAGAGAGACTCTTTGTTTCCAAAATTGTTTCTGAACAGATAGCATCCAAGAATCCATATTGACCATTTGATATCCTTGCAACAGAGCTCCCTTATCTATACTTCGGTAATATCCTACTGAAGCACCTAAACTCCAACTAGGATTGAAGTAACTTAAATCAGCATCTAATAACCATCCTGAATAAGAGTTACTTAAACCTTTATAGCTCGCCTTATCGTGATAAAAAGCAACATTACTGCTAAAACTAAAATATTGACCTAAGGGTTGATCGTAAGTGGCTTGTAGTACAAACTGTTTCAACTTGATATTGCCAAATGTGCTGATATATCCTCTCTCTTCTTGGGTATAGATTTCACTAATTCGCTTCGGCGTATATTTAAACATTGGATTAAAGGTCAATCGATCCCATAAAGTAATCTTAGCCGATACAGTATGGCGCACAGCCGATTTTAAGTTAGAATTTCCACTTTGCATCATTAAGGAATCAATAGCTGTAGTCATAGGACTTAGTTGATACAATGAAGGATAATAACTATTGGTTAAATAAGAGAGATTCATATTGACCGTCTGATTGGCTTTATAGTTCAACTGAAAATAAGGTTGTACATTCCAAAAGCCTTTTCTTTGTTCACTATCTCTATTTAGGTATTCAAGAGTTCCTCCTACTTTTATGTTCAATTTATCATTGGCACGATACGAAAAATAGGTAAATAGCTGATTCCTATGCTCCGAATAATCCAACATTTGCTCCCCTGATTCTCTTTTTGAGCTATATTTCCTCCAGATGTTAGCATAACCTAAACTCAAAGAAAAGTTGGAAGAGAAAGTATAATCTCCCTCCACATTAAAGTTAGTGAACCTTTTGTTTTCTCTATACAGATTCTCGTGCAAGAAAGACTCATTCTGAGTAAACTTATTATTTATGTTGTTGGAGTAATAGTTATAGGTAAAGTCACTATATAACTTTATTTTCTCTCCAATTTCTCCTTTATAAAAAAGAGTTCCTACATAATCCTTATCTCGGGTTTTATTCTTTGTATTTGAAACAGAGGGTAAAACAGCATCTGAATCCCAAGTCTTTACGTGTTGGTCAAATAAATAATCATCGTTGATGTTCTGAAAAGTATAATCCCCTTGAAAAGAAAGTGTATGCTTAGGTAGTAGTTGATAGTTTACACCAAAAACCAAGTAATTAGACTGATAGCCGTATTGATTATTCGGATTGTCTTTCCCTGTCTTTTCTGACCAAACATCTTGTACCCCTACATAGCTTTGATTCTTCCATACGGGAGTATTCATATGAATATTGGCATAACCATAGTTTGCAAAAACATTCCATTTGTCCTTAGTATAGGTAACACCAACACTTGGTTGATCGTTGATGAGCCAGTCTTTGCCATTATAGCCGGCCAAACTGATCATGGAAAAATTACTCAAACGGATATCATAGCCTTGATAATCCTCTTTCAATATAAAATTAATGATTGCTCCATATCCGTCGGCAAGAAACCTACCCGATGGTTCCGTTACCACCTCCACTTTAGCTATTCTATCAGGTGAAAGATTTTTTATATACTCTTGCGAATATTGCACCCCTTCCACTAAAAGTAACACAGCCGTTTCACTACCTACTTTAATAGTGTTCGATAATTTATCAAAACGCACCCCGTGAATCTGATCCAATAGTTCCTGTGCATTAGAAGCCTTACTCCGCATCTTCTCCGTTATTAGATGTGACAAACGGTCAATTTTATACTCTACAGCATTTGCTGAGACAGAAACCTCATCGAGTAACTGCCCATCAGTAGATAACAAGATTTCTCCTACATTAAATTCTTCCAAGCCTAAGCTTTGACTGTATGTTTTATATCCTACAAAACTAATTTTTACAGAAACAGCCAACTGATCTAAGGTGATTTCAAAAAAGCCTGAATCATTAGTAACTCCACTACGTATCCATTCCTCTTTTTCATTTGCAAAAGAAACCGTTGCATATACCAATGGCTCTCCTGAAATACTATCTTTTACCCATCCTGTATAACTATATTTAGGAGGTGTTTGGGGCGTTTCTTTTATAGAATAAGCTTGCATGTTTAGCTCTATTCCAAGGAGTAGCAGTACAAACAGAAATATTCTTAAATTGTTCTGATTAATCATTTCTTCTTTTACCTCATTATAAATCAACAAAAAAAGAGTTAACCATCGAAGATAGATGAATCAAACAACAATTACATTTCATTAATTAAAGAAACAATTATAATTAACTTAAATTTGCCTAATAGAAAGTTTAATAGAATAAAATATCCTACAATTCAAACAACATAAGAATTGTAGGATATTTCTCAGCATGTATATTACTCAGCAAGATGCTGATTTATCCATTCTTCAACTTTATAATTTTGGACAGTTACAATTGGAGTATCTCCCTCCGCTTTATCATTATATACTAGTTCAAAGCTGAAATAATAATTGGAATAATTAGTGACACACCTAGTTTGTTTCTCAAAATCGACCTCATAGCACTTATCACCAATTAAAGCATTTAATTTTGTTGAATAAGCATGTGGCACGATACACTGATATATTTTTTGCTCTGTTATATATGGAGTTATTTTCCCTGTTTGATTAAATGTACTTTCTGTATAAATAATTGTATTTTCAGGGAAACCACTCAGTGTAAAAGAAAACAGACTATTGGCATGTATTATCTCCACATCAGAAATAACAGAAGATAAATAGCCACCTTTTCTTCCAGAAAGGACATCATAATACATCAATTTATCATAAGTACTTTGATCTACAGGTTTTTCCCAATCAATTTCTCCTTTCCTAAAATACATAAGAATTCCACTTGACCAAAAACCAGTAGATATAGACTCATCAAAAGGTCTTACATTGGCTATTTTTCCTCCTTTTTTAGGAAAAATAAAAGCTTTATTGTCTTCTATACCATAATCATAAACTTCATCATTTACGATACAGGTCAAGTCACCATACTTAGATAAATCTATTTTTGAAGCAGCTTCAACCTTCAAAACTGGCACATCATCATCATCACTACATGCAAATACTCCAAAAAGAATAACAAGCATAGGAATAAGCAAAAGAGTTGTTTTTTTCATAATATTTAGTTTTTAAAGTTTCGCAAAGTACATTTGGCTAACACTTAGTTAAATATAGTAAAATAAAAGTATAAAATAGTAAGTTATATAACTTTTTATTTTGACCCAATATATAAGAAGAACAGACCCATTAAAACAAACAACAAGTCCAAGGCTTTACTTTTTAAGTTTTTCTCCCGGAAAAGAAGAGCTCCAAAGAGGAAAGAAACTACTACGCTCCCTCTTCTAACCATGGAGATAACAGAGATAAGAGCTCCATCTAAACTGAGTGCATAGAAATAGGCAAAATCGGCAGCAGAAAGAAAAATTGAGATAAACAATATACTCCAACGCCATTGAAAGGGAGTAGTTTTATTTCGCTGCGGCCACCATAAAAGCAACAAAATAGGTCCCATCAGCAATACCTGATAAAGAGTAAACCAAGATTGCACAAAAAAAGGATTGAGTCGCTGCATTAAAAACTTATCATACAACCCACTAATAGCCCCCATCACGGCAGCGAGTACAACAAAGAAAATCCATTTGTTATGTTTAAAGTCTATTCCCTCTTTCTTTCCTGAACGACTCAACATAAAAAAAGAAAAAATAGCCAAAAGTACTCCCACCCATTGCAATAGATTTAATCGTTCACCAAATAGTAACATCGCACCAACAAGTACCATAACCGGACGCGTGGCATTAATTGGACCAACAATAGTTATGGGTAAGTATTTCATTCCATAATAACCAAATATCCAAGAAGTAAGTACTATACACGACTTCAATAGCACATAAGCGTGTGCACTCAGTGGTTGTACAGGTACTTCAAGTAAGGTACCTATTAAAGGCGATGCAGTAGGCAATGAGCCTAAAATAAAAGGTAGAAAGATTAAACTGGAAAAAAGTGTATTCAAAAAAAGAACAATAAGTACCGAATTATTGGCTAGAGCTCTCTTTTTACAAACATCATAAAAACCGAGTAAAGCAGCAGACACAAAGGCTAATAACAACCACATATCATCACAAGTTATCTTCTATAAACAGAGATTCGGGATACTTCACATTGACTAAAAACAAACCGTGTCCAGGTACAGACGCTCCGGCATCACATCTATTTTTACTTTCTATGATTTTACAAAAATCATCTATTGAAATCTTTTCATAGCCTACATCTAATAAAGTTCCTACAATGGAACGTACCATATTTCGCAAAAAGCGATCGGCTCGAATGGTAAATCGCCAATTTATTTCATCTATTACATCCCAATGGGCTTCTTTTATGGAACAAACATTTGTTTTTACACTTGTATGTACTTTACTAAAGCTAGTAAAATCAGAATAATTCAACAAGTAGTGGGCTGCCTCATTCATTAAATCTATGTTGGGATAGTTCGCAATTCGCCAGGCATAATCTCTATTGAATGGAGATTTCTTAAACGTAAGATAGTAATGATAGGTTCTTTCGGTTGCATTAAAACGAGCGTGAGCATCATTATGCACTTTAACAATGTTATGAACAGCAATATCTTTCGGTAAGAAACAGTTGAGTTTATGAATCAAAAGAGGAATATCCAAGTTGTTTTTTACCGTATCAAAATGGGCTACCATCATTTTGGCATGCACCTTGGTATCGGTTCTACCCGCTCCCATAACGGTTACTTTTTCCTGCAACATAAGCTCCAAACCTGCTATCAGTTTTTCCTGCACAGTAACTCCATTCGGTTGTATTTGCCAACCGTTATAATTGGTTCCATCGTATGATAAATAGATAAAATAACGCTGCATAATGTTACTCTTTAATCGAATGATTTTTTAACGAGCTGTAATGTGAAAACAGCCTTGTTTCAATTCGTATTTTATATAGCAAAGCTCCTCTTTCTTTAAGTCACGTAGCACTTCGGACAACACCAACTTCAAGGTATCAGAACTTACTGTTTCCATTTCTCTTCCCCAGCGATGAGCTACCTGTTCGTAACGCTTCCAACTCACATCAAAAGTTGTTCCATAACAGTGAGCAGAATTGGCTGAGGCATTAATATTTCTCTTCCGTAAACGCTGAACATCATCTTGAGTACGAAGCACTGAAGTCACAATAATGGTATAAGGATTCAGCCCTTTAGCCTCCAGAGAATCTCTGAAGTTTATCCCAATTAACTCCAATAAATCATAGGCGTTGGGTACTAAATAAGGAACAGAATGAGTTAATGAATCAACAATGTACCACTTATTGGTCTCAATTTTTTTTAATTTCTTCTTGTTCAGTTCTTCACGAGTTGAATGAGGATCAATACCTATTTTCTTTGCCGCATCAAGATGTAAAGGGTTTAAATCGCCAAAAGATCGTTTATAACTTATTACTCCTTTAATGTTTTGGGGTGTATTCAGTTTCTTGGAAAAAAAAGAACACTGAGTGAAGCAAATAACAGTAAAAAGCAAAAATAAAACTCCTTTATAAAACAACCGTCCTTTATTTAGCATAATAACAAACTTTATCACGTAGTAAATTCGCGCAAAGATAGTTAAAATATTGCCCTTGAATAAATCTAAACCTACAAATTTATTCAAAATATACTCCATAGATTCCAAAGGAATTCATTAAATTTGCATTTTAATAATCAAGCAATTAGAAGTTGCACTAATTATTTAAATGATAGAAAGCCTAATAGTTTTAGAAGATATAGACCCTGTAATCTTTTATGGGGTAAACAACTCCAACCTGGAACTGATAAAAACCCTACATCCTAAATTGCGAATCATTGCACGTGGCAATGTGATTAAAGTATTAGGAGACGAGCAAGATATTATCCCTTTTGAGGAAAACATTCATCAATTGGAGAAGTTTTCTTTAAAATACAATCGAATGGATGAAGGAGTTATTATAGACATTGTAAAAGGAAATACTCCCCTCGTTGATAAACCCGATAACATCATTGTTTACAGTGTAACGGGGAAACCCATTCTGCCTAGAAGTGAGAATCAGCAAAAATTGGTAGAAGGATTTCAAAAAAACGATCTTGTTTTTGCCATTGGTCCTGCGGGTTCAGGAAAAACATATACGGCCATAGCTTTAGCTGTAAGAGCATTAAAAAACAAAGAGGTAAAAAAAATCATACTGAGTCGTCCTGCTGTAGAGGCCGGAGAGAAATTAGGTTTTCTTCCCGGAGATATGAAAGAAAAAATAGACCCTTATTTACAGCCTCTTTATGATGCTTTGCAAGATATGATACCGGCCGGAAAACTAAAGGAATATATGGAGTTAAACATCATTCAAATAGCTCCTCTTGCGTTTATGAGAGGTCGCACACTAAATGATGCTGTGGTTATTCTGGACGAGGCACAAAACACCACTACCCAACAGATAAAAATGTTTCTCACCCGTATGGGGATGAATTCCAAGATGATTGTCACAGGAGATATGACACAAATTGATTTACCTCCCAGACAAACATCAGGCTTAACTGAAGCATTAAAGATTCTAAAAAACGTAAAAGGTTTATCTGTTGTAAAGCTGAATAAAAAAGACATTGTTCGCCACAAATTGGTTGAACGCATTGTTGAAGCTTACGACGAATACGACAAAGAGAAACGAGAGAGAAATACCAAAGATGAAAATCTGAACAAATAGACTTAAATTTACAATTTAGTTATGAGCAACAAAGCATTAACAAAAACAAACTATACCTTTCCCGGACAGAAATCCGTGTACCATGGTAAAGTTAGAGACGTTTACAGCATTAATGAAGATTTATTAGTAATGATTGCCACTGATAGAATCTCGGCTTTCGATGTAGTACTGCCTAAAGGCATTCCTTTCAAAGGGCAAGTATTAAATCAAATTGCAGCGAAATTCTTAGATGCTACCAGCGACATTGTACCTAACTGGAAAACAGCGACTCCAGACCCAATGGTGACCGCAGGTTTACGTTGCGAAGGTTTTCGTATTGAAATGATTATTCGTGGCTACTTAACCGGAAGTGCATGGCGTGAATACAAAGCAGGTAACAGAAACCTTTGTGGTGTTATTTTACCCGATGGCATGAGAGAAGATGAAAAATTCCCCTCTCCTATTATCACTCCTACGACCAAAGCCGATGAAGGTCACGATGAGAACATCAGTAAGGAGGAAATCATAGCTCAAGGATTAGCCACAAAAGAAGACTATGAGCAATTAGAGAAATATACTTATGCTCTTTTCCAAAGAGGTACAGAGATGGCCAAAGAAAAAGGTTTAATTCTTGTAGATACCAAATACGAATTCGGCAAGAGAGATGGAAAAATATATTTGATTGATGAAATACATACACCTGACTCTTCCCGTTATTTTTACGAAAGTGGATACCAAGAGAAATTTGAAAAAGGTGAACCTCAAAAACAGCTATCCAAAGAGTTCGTTAGACAATGGTTAATTGAGAACGACTTTATGGGTAAAGAGGGTCAAACAGTACCCGAAATGTCTGAAGAGTATGTAGAATCGGTGTCCGAAAGATACATTGAGCTTTATGAACATATTGTTGGCGAGAAATTTATTAAAGCTAACAGCGACGAGTTAAATAAAAGAATCGAAAAAAACATTCTAACATTTCTTGAGCAACAATGATTTATCCTCAAGAGGCAATAAAGCCTTATAACGATAAAGAAAATAAAACTCAACAGATAGAACAGATGTTCGACCAAATAGCACCAAGGTATGATCAATTGAATCATACCTTATCTTTTGGTGTTGATTATTATTGGAGATGGAGGGCTATCAATCAGTTAAAAGCACATAAACCCTCTCGCATTATGGATGTAGCAACAGGAACTGGTGACTTTGCTTTATTAGCAGAAAAAAAATTAAAAAGTAAAGAGATTGTAGGGATTGATATTTCCGAAAAAATGCTTCAAATTGGAGAGGAAAAAGCCTCTGCTTTAGGCCTATCCAAGCAAATATCATTCGTTAAAGAGGATTGTACAAGCCTCTCTTTTCCTAATGATTCCTTTGATGCGGTAACCTCTGCTTTTGGAATTCGTAATTTTGAAAACTTAGATAAAGGGCTCTCTGAAATGTACCGTGTACTTAAGAAAGATGGAAAGTTAGTTATACTTGAATTAACCACTCCTACTTTTTTCTTGGTGCGTTGGTTCTATCTAATTTACTCAACAATTATTATTCCTTTCATTGGTAAGTTATTATCAAAAGATAACGAGGCTTATACCTACTTACCCAACTCTATTAAAGCTTTTCCTCAGGGTGAAGTAATGAAAGAGGCAATGATAAAAGCCGGGTTTTCTCAAGCTAAATACAACAGACTAACTTTTGGTATTTGTACCCTTTACACTGCTATAAAAAAATAGAATGAGAACTTTTGGTTTAATTGGTTTCCCTTTACAACATTCTTTTTCAAAAAGCTTCTTTACTGAAAAATTCAAACAAGAAGACATTGAAGCAGAATATCTTAATTTTGAGATTCCTTCTATTGATGAATTTCAGGAGATTTTAGATACACAGCCTCATCTTTGTGGTGTAAATGTTACGCTTCCCTACAAAGAGCAGATCATACCCTACTTAGATGAATTAGCAGAATCAGCTAAAAAAGTGAAAGCGGTAAATGTGGTACAAATCAGAAGAAATCAAGAAGGAATAAAAACCATTGGACATAATTCAGACTTATATGGGTTTTATGAATCCATTAAGCCTTTAATTAACCCCAAAGAACATACTAAAGCATTAGTTTTAGGAACTGGAGGAGCGTCTAAAGCCATCATTCAGGGACTTATTGACTTAAACATTAAACCTCAATTGGTATCCAGAAAAAAACAAGTAGGAGTTTTAACCTATGAAGATTTATCGGAGACGATTCTGAATGAATACAAGGTAATTGTAAATTGTACTCCGGTAGGAACATATCCTAATACAAATGATTGTCCTAGTCTTCCTTACGATGAAATAACCCCTTCTCATTTATTATACGATTTGGTATATAATCCAGAGGTCACCCTCTTTCTTGAGAAAGGAATAAAACAAGGAGCAAAAACAATCAATGGATTACAAATGTTACACTTACAAGCGAAACGATCATGGGAAATCTGGAATACTTAAACAGATAGTATAAATACATAGTAAGAATGAAAAAATGGGTTCGTTATTTATCTATAATTTGTCTAGTTCTAATCCTATTTTTGGGATTATCGGGGTTCTTTTTTCTTAATTATGCCTTAAAACCGAATGTTAAGCCATATAGTTTTGAAAGTGTAAAAGCTCAATACCCTTACATAGCACCTTGGCTAGATAGTATACAAACTCATAAAGCACTAAAGGACACATTCATTATTAATAAAGAAGGAGTTAAACTCCACGCTTATTATGTTTTAGCCAAACAACCTACTCCCAAAACCGCAGTCTTAATTCACGGATATACAGACAACTCAATTTCTATGTTTTCCTTAGGCTATATGTACAATCAGGAATTCAACTACAACATTATACTTCCCGATTTACAATACCACGGGGAAAGTGAAGGTTCCATTATCCAGATGGGATGGAAAGATAGATTAGACATCCTAGAATGGATAGATTTAGCCCCTACACTACTACGGACAAATCCGGACTTTATTTTACACGGAGTCTCAATGGGGGCAGCTACCACAATGATGGTTGCCGGAGAAAAAACAGATTCTAATATTAAATGTTTTGTTGAAGACTGTGGCTACACTAGTGTGTGGGATGAATTTTCCGGTGAAGCAAAAGTACGATTTAACCTCCCATCCTTCCCTATCCTAGACATTACCAGTTGGTTATGCGATGTAATGTATGGTTGGAACTTTAAAGAGGCTTCAGCCCTTAGAGCCATTAGTCAATGTCATCTCCCTATGCTATTTATTCACGGAGCTAAAGACACTTTCGTTCCTACGGAAATGGTCTATAGACTTTACGATGTAAAGCCAAAACCAAAAGACTTATGGGTTGTTCCATTGGCTGAACACGCAGTATCTTACAAAAACAACAGGGAGATATATACTGAAAAAGTAGAGAGTTTTATTAACTTATATATGAATTGATTTTTGTAATGAAAACTAAACTATTAGCCATTTTTGCTTGTATTTTATGGGGGTCAGCTTTTGCCGGAGCAAAAATAGGTTTTGAATATACTAGTCCCTTACACCTTTCAGGTATGCGTTTTATGCTAGCCGGAATTTTGCTTATTCCCCTTTTACTCTATCAGAAAATAGATTGGAAAGCAAGCCTAAAAGAATGGAGGTATATGTTGCTTTTTGGTGTTCTCCAAACCTTTATGCAATATGGTTTATTTTTCTTAGGTCTTAATTTAGTACCTGGAGCCATTTCAGCCATCATTATTGGTGGTGGTCCTCTTTTTGTTGCTCTTATGGCTCACTTCACCATAAGTGACGAACCCTTAACCAAGCGTAAGAGTTTAGCAATAGGACTAGGTATGACAGGTATAATATTTACCAGTCTATCTAAAGGAGGAGTGAGTAGTGTAGATGCCACTCTTTATTTAGGTATTGGGTTATTGATTTTGAGCAACATTATAGGAGCCTCAACAAATATTATTGTTGCCAAAAACAGAAACAGGGTTTCACCTACTCTCCTAACTGCTTTTGCCAATTTCTCCGGAGGATTAATACTCTATATTATCTCATTTTTCACTGAAGAATGGCAAATTAAAAGTTATACCACCGAGTTCTATGTAGCTCTTTTGTGGTTGGCTTTTATACCTGCTGCCGGTTTCACCATTTGGTTTGGGTTACTCAAGAACCCCAAGATCAAGGTATCAGACTTAAATATATGGAAGTTTATCACTCCTGTAACAGGTGTTGTACTCAGTTGGCTATTGCTTCCCGATGAAGTTCCGGATGTTTATTCTGTCATCGGAGTGTTAATCATTGCTTTTTCTTTAATAACTTTACAATGGCAACCCGGCTCTGCAAAAAAGAGCTAACTAAAAGATACATCAGATATTATGTATATGAAACAAACAACAAAAACGATTCTCATATTCTTGGTTTTAGCATTCAACTTGAATGGACTTAAGGCTCAGGAAAAAGCTTATACAATAAAAACATTACCAAATGTACACTTAGGCGATGAACGCCAATACACATCAGACCCCGGAAATATTCTGTCCTCTGAATCTAAAGAACAAATTAACAATTGGCTTTACACATTAGAACAAGAAACAGGTATAGAAGTGGCGGTTGCAGTAGTACCTTCCATTGGCTCTGAAGATTGCTTTGAGTTTGCACACCAACTACTCAATGGTTGGGGCGTTGGAAAAAAAGAAAAAAACAACGGATTGGTCATATTATTGGTTATTGATCAACGCTGCATCCAATTCAACACAGGTTATGGACTAGAAGGGATATTACCCGATGCAATAAACAAACGCATACAAATGGAATATATGTATGATGCGTTAAAAAGTGGAGATTGGGACAAAGGAATGGTACAAGGCGTACAAGCGGTTTATAACCGACTACAAGGTAGTATGGAAAATGATACGGGAGAAGAAGCCACAGATCCTTTCATCATCTACTTTTTAATATTCCTCGGGGTATTTTTCTTAATTATAGCTTTTAGTATTTATAGCCTATGGAAAAGCACGAAATGTCCTAATTGTGGAAAGCATAAGCTACAGCGAACAAATCATCAAATTGTAAGCCGGAAAAATGGCATAAAAATAGAAGATATTACGTATGTTTGCAGAAATTGTGGACACACCTTGACACGCAGACAAAAATCGCAAGATGAAAATCACTTTGGTGGTCGTGGTGGAGGTTTTGGAGGCCCTATCATTGGAGGAGGGAGTTTTGGTGGAGGTCGCGGAGGAGGCTTCTCAGGAGGAAGTTTTGGTGGAGGCCGTGGAGGTGGCGGTGGAGCCGGCACTCGGTTTTAACCCTTTATTTAGTCAAATAATTTAATCAATTTATAGATATGAAAAAATCAGTTATTATAATTTTAGTTATCGTAGGTCTCCTTGTATTATGGGGTATTAGCGGATATAATGGATTAGTTACATCGGAAGAACAAGTTCAAACACAATGGGCCAATGTGGAAACACAATATCAAAGACGTGGCGACTTAATTCCAAACTTGGTAAACACTGTAAAAGGATATGCTTCTCACGAAAAAGAAACCTTAAATGAAGTGGTTAATGCCAGAAGCAAGGCCACACAAATCACAGTAAGCCCGGATGATTTAACCCCTGAAAATATAGCTGAATACCAAAAAGCGCAAGGAGAAGTAAGTGCTGCTTTAGGTAAATTATTAGCTATTTCAGAAAGCTATCCTGATTTAAAAGCAAATCAAAACTTCTTAGAACTACAAGCACAATTAGAAGGGACAGAAAACAGAATCAGTGTAGCTCGTAGAGATTTTAATGAAACAGCAAAAAAATACAACACGCTAATTAGAAGGTTTCCTAAGAACATATTAGCAGGAATGTTTGGGTTCTCTAAAATAAGCTACTTTGAAGCTGAAGCTGGTTCTGAGAAAGCACCAACTGTTGAATTCTAAATAATACATTCTTTATTAATCCTCTAAAGATGATACTTTTAGAGGATTTTTACTTTATATCTATTGAAAGGCAAAGAAAAAGAGGTATTTTTGTTATCTATCAAATACAAACAATAAAATGAACAAACAACGCTATATGATGCGTGGGGTAAGTGCATCAAAAGAAGACGTCCATAATGCAATAAAAAACATAGATAAAGGACTATTTCCACAAGCTTTTTGTAAAATCATACCGGATATTTTAGGTGGAGACTCCGATTATTGTAACATTATGCACGCAGATGGTGCAGGTACTAAGTCGTCTTTGGCTTATCTGTATTGGAAAGAAACAGGAGATTTATCGGTGTGGAAAGGAATAGCTCAAGATGCATTAATAATGAACATAGACGACCTTCTATGTGTGGGAGCCATTGATAACATATTAGTATCATCTACTATCGGAAGAAATAAACATCTTATCCCAGGAGAGGTAATACAAGCCATTATCCAAGGAACTGATGAACTGTTAGAAGAATTGCGTTCTATGGGAATTGGTGTATATCCCACAGGAGGAGAAACAGCAGATGTTGGCGATTTAGTTCGGACCATTATTGTTGATAGCACTGTAACCTGTAGAATGAAACGATCGCAAGTTATTGACAACAAAAACATTAAAGCAGGTGATGTCATTGTGGGGCTAGCCTCTTATGGGCAAGCTACATATGAAAAAGAATACAACGGAGGCATGGGAAGCAACGGACTTACCTCTGCCCGACACGACATGTTTGCTCATTACTTAGCAGAGAAATACCCTGAGAGCTATGATAAAGCAGTACCTAGCGAATTGATTTATTCCGGACAGTTTAAGCTAGAAGATGGTGTGGAAGGTGCTCCTATTAACGCAGGAAAACTAGTTCTCTCTCCTACTCGTACTTATGCTCCCATCGTAAAGAAAATAATAGATGCATTACCTCAAGACATTCACGGAATGATTCATTGCACAGGAGGTGCACAAACTAAGATTCTACACTTCATCAGTGAAAACTTGCGTGTAGTAAAAAACAACTTCCTACCTATTCCTCCTCTATTTAGAGAAATACAAAAACAAAGTCAAACTTCTTGGGAAGAGATGTACAAGGTGTTCAATATGGGACATCGGATGGAAATTTATCTTCCAAAAGAAAAAGCACAGGAGGTTATTGATATCTCTAATTCCTTTAATGTAGAAGCACAAATTATTGGACACATTGAAGAAAGTGATAAAAAAGAGCTTCTAATTCAAAGTGAATTTGGAGAGTTTAGTTATTAATTTGAGTATATGAAGGATAACAAATTATTAAATAGATTAAATGATTTAGCCATTCGCTTTGAAGAGATAGCTACGCTCATCACTGATCCGAATGTTATTTCCGACCAAAAAAGATTTGTTCGCTTAACCAAAGAGTACAAAGAGTTGGAGGATATCATGAAGATTCGTACGGAGTATATGCAACATCTCAGTAACATTGAAGAAGGTAAGACTATTCTAGAGAATGAAAAAGATCACGACCTCAGAGAAATGGCTAAAGAAGAGATGGATAGTAGCCAGACTATACTTCCGGAATTAGAGGAGAAAATAAAACTACTATTGATTCCCGAAGACCCTGAAGATGAAAAAAATGCCATTGTTGAAATTCGAGGGGGTACCGGAGGAGATGAAGCAGCTATATTTGCAGGAGATTTATTCAGAATGTATTCCAGGTATTGTGAGAACAAACGATGGGAGGTAGAGATAAACACACTTAACGAAGGTACTGCCGGAGGATTTAAAGAAATTATCTTTTCGGTTTCCGGAGACAATGTTTATGGTATTCTTAAATATGAGTCGGGAGTACATCGTGTTCAACGTGTTCCTGAAACAGAATCACAAGGCAGAGTTCATACTTCTGCAGTGACTGTGGCCGTTTTACCCGAAGCAGATGAAGTAGATGTGGAAATCAATCCTGCTGATTTGGAATATCAAACTGCCCGATCGGGTGGAGCAGGTGGTCAGCACGTAAATAAAGTTGAAACCAAAGTACAATTAACACATAAGCCAACAGGGGTAGTAGTTGTTTGTGAAGAAGGAAGATCACAACACTCCAACCGGGAAAGAGCACTTCAAATATTACGTTCCAGATTATACGAAATGGAATACGAGAAAAGACACAAAGAACGCTCAGAACAAAGACGTTCTTTAGTATCTACCGGAGACCGATCGGCTAAAATCAGAACTTATAACTATCCACAGGGAAGAATCACCGATCATCGGATTAACTATACCACGCATAACTTACCCGATTTTATGGATGGTAACATACAAGACTTAATCGATCACTTAATTATTGCAGAAAACACAGAACGCTTAAAAGAAAGCGAATTATAATACGATTAACAAAAGATGACAAGAGAAGAGTTATTTCAAAATATACAAAAAAAATCATCCTTCTTATGTGTAGGGTTAGATACCGATTTGAATAAAATCCCTAAACATCTACTCACTGAAGAAGACCCTGTTTTTGAATTCAACAAAGCCATTATTGATGCAACCGCAGATTATTGCATAGCCTATAAACCCAATTTGGCTTTTTACGAATGCTTAGGAGTTAAAGGATGGATTTCTTTGGAAAAGACAGTAAATTACATCCGAACAAACTATCCCGATCAATTCATCATAGCAGATGCTAAAAGAGGTGATATAGGTAATACTTCAACAATGTATGCCGCTGCTTTTTTCGAAAAAATGAAGTTTGACGCTATAACTGTTGCTCCATATATGGGAGTAGATAGTGTAAAACCTTTCCTCAGCTACGAAGAAAAATGGGTTATCTTATTGGCTTTAACAAGCAATAAAGGTTCTAGTGATTTTCAGTTAATTGAGGATCAACAAGGCAATAGACTTTTTGAATCGGTATTAAGTAAATCTCAAGAGTGGGGTTCAGAAGAACAACTGATGTATGTGGTTGGTGCAACACAAGGAAAAATGTTTGAGGACATCCGCAAAAAAGCACCGAATCATTTTCTTTTGGTGCCCGGCGTAGGAGCTCAGGGAGGATCACTCGAGGAGGTATGTAAATATGGTATGAACTCACAATGTGGATTAATAGTAAACTCTTCACGAGGCATTATTTATGCCGATAGTTCAGAAAACTTTGCACAAGGTGTTCAAAAAGCAGCTCAATCGCTACAACAAGAAATGAAAGTATTGTTGGAACAATACTTAAGTTAAAACCAATGATGTATAAGCGTAGAGTAATTATAGACCCTGTATTTGGGTTCATTACCATTCCCGAGGGACTTCTCTCAAGAATAGTACAACATCCTTTATTACAACGCTTAACCCGGATTAAACAACTCGGATTATCTTCTGTGGCCTACCCTAGTGCACAGCACACTCGTTTTCAGCACTCGTTAGGTGCTTTTCACTTAATGAGTGAAGCCATAGCCCAATTAAGAGCAAAAGGGGTATACATTTTTGATAGTGAGGCAGAAGCCGTTCAAGCAGCAATTCTATTGCACGATATAGGACATGGTCCATTTTCTCACGCACTGGAGCACACATTAGCTACAGGCATTACCCACGAAGACATCTCTTTAGCATTAATGGATAAAATGAATACAGACTTTAATGGCCAGTTATCACTGGCTATTAAAGTATTTAAAAATGAATATCCCAAACTATTCCTTCATCAATTAGTGAATGGACAGCTAGATATGGACCGGTTGGATTATTTAAGAAGAGATAGTTTCTATACGGGAGTGACTGAAGGTAATATTGGATCGGCTCGCATCATCAAGATGCTAAACATAAAAGAAGATCAGTTGGTAGTAGACTCTAAAGGAATCTATTCCATTGAAAACTTCTTAATGGCCAGACGATTGATGTATTGGCAAGTATATTTCCATAAATCTTCCGTCGCCTACGAGAGAATGCTTATTAATACACTTCTAAGAGCTAAAAAACTAGCCAGTCAGGGAGTTGAACTATTCGCTTCTCCTGCTTTACATTATTTTCTATACACTGATGTACAGAAAGAGACGTTTTTTGAAACACCGGATGCACTCAACTATTTTACCCAACTAGACGATAATGATATTTGGACTTCACTCAAAGTGTGGTGTAGCCATTCGGATAAAATACTATCTCTTTTAAGTCAGGGTATGGTTCATCGTAAACTCTTCAAAGTAAAGGTACAATCGGAACCAATAACCTTAAATCAAAAAGAAGAGTTAATAGAACAAATAATAAACAATTTAAATATAACACCGGAACAAGCCCAATACCTGATTGCGTGTGATGGAATAGAAAAGAATATGTATGATCCGCTAGACGACAGTATAAACATTCTATACGATGATGGGGAGATCAAAAACATAGCCGAAGCATCTGATATGCTCAATGTATCTCTACTCTCTAAAAGAGCTAAGAAATACTACCTTTGCCACTATAGAATCAACTCGCAAATATAAATTCTTACTGAACAATAAGGATATATTAAAAAAAAGTACGTTATTTGTACATTAATCCCTAAATCTCACAAGGGTTTTTTAACTGAGAGACAAATACATATTATGGAATTTTCAGCAAAGCAAATTGCTTCTTTTATTGAAGGAGAAGTATATGGAGATAGGAACGCAACTGTAAATACTTTCGCAAAAATTGAAGAAGCCACACCTGGCTCAATTACCTTCCTTGCTAATCCTAAATACACTCACTATATATATAATACAAAGGCAACTATTGTACTCGTAAGTAAAGAGTTTGAACCGGAAGATGAAATTCAAAGTACTTTAATTAGAGTTGACGACGTTTACGATAGCTTAGCCAAACTTTTAGCTCTGTACGAGCAACAAAAACCAAAACTAAAAGGGATTGATCCTTTAGCATCTGTAGCACAAAGTGCACAGATTGGTAAAGATGTTTATATTGCTCCTTTTGTTTGTATAGCAGAGGACGCAGTAATTGGTGATAATACACAAATCTACCCCCATTGTTACATTGGCAGAGGATCTGTAATTGGAAAAGATTCCATTGTTTATGCTAATGTATCCATCTATCACGACTGTAAAATTGGAGACAACTGCATAATCCACTCCGGAGCAGTTATTGGATCAGATGGCTTTGGTTTTGCTCCAACAGCAACAGGATATGACAAGATACCTCAAATAGGAATTGTTGTTATTGAAGATCAGGTAGAAATAGGTGCCAATACTTGTATTGACCGTGCTACTATGGGCGAAACTAGAATTCATTCGGGTGTTAAATTGGATAATTTAATCCAGATTGCACACAATGGCGTTGTTGGATCGCACACCGTAATGGCGGCTCAAGTGGGAGTTGCCGGTTCCACTAAAATAGGTGAATGGTGTATGCTTGGAGGACAAGCAGGTTTAGCCGGACATATAAAAATAGGAGATCGTGTAGGGATTGGTGCACAAGCAGGTGTTCCCGGAAACGTAAAATCAGGAGAACAAATATTAGGTACTCCTGCATTCGATGGGAAAGGATTCTTTAAATCGTCGGCCGTTTTTAAACAGCTACCCGATATGTTTAGAGAAATCAATCAGCTACGGAGAGAATTAAATGAATTAAAAAATAAAACTAAATAAGCCATGTTGAAACAAAAAACATTGAAGGATAGCTTTTCTTTAAGTGGAAAAGGCCTTCATACTGGTTTAAACTTGACTGTAACTTTTAATCCTGCACCCGAGAATCACGGATACAAGATTCAACGGACAGATTTAGAAGGACAACCCATTATAGATGCTATAGCCGACAATGTTATAGAAACCACAAGAGGCACCGTCATTGCAAAAAAGGAAGCCAAAGTAAGTACCATTGAACACGGTATGGCTGCTTTATATGCATTAGGTGTTGACAACTGTTTAATTCAAGTAGATGGACCTGAATTTCCCATATTAGATGGAAGTGCCAAATACTTTGTAGAAGGAATTCAAAAAGTTGGCATGCAAGATCAGGCAGCCATTAAGGATTTCTATATCATTAAATCAAAAATAGAATTTAAAGATGAAGAAACAGGTTCTTCAATCATTGTTCTTCCCGATGAGCAATTTAGCTTAAACGTATTGATTTCCTATGACTCTACAATTATTCCTAACCAATATGCAACATTAGAAAGCATGGGTGATTTCCCTACGGAGATAGCCGGTAGCCGTACATTTGTCTTTGTACGAGAAATTGAGCCACTATTAAATGTAGGATTAATTAAAGGGGGAGATTTAGAAAATGCCATAGTTATCTACGAGCGTGAAATGTCTCAAGAGAACTTCAATAAACTAGCTGACGTAATGAACGTTCCTTATATGGATGCTAAAGAGTTGGGCTACATCAACACAAAACCTTTGGTATGGCCAAATGAATGTGCTCGCCACAAACTGCTTGACGTTATTGGAGATTTAGCTTTAATAGGAAAACCTATCAAAGGAAGAATTATAGCTACTCGTCCCGGACATACTGTAAACAACAAGCTTGCACGTCAAATGAGAAAAGCCATTCGCTTAAACGAAATACAAGCCCCTATATATAACTGTAACGAAGAACCGGTAATGGATATTAATCGTATCCGTGAACTTCTTCCTCATCGTTATCCTTTTCAAATGGTTGACAAAGTGATTGAAATAGGAGCAAACTATATTGTAGGAGTAAAAAATATAGCCTCAAACGAGACTCACTTTCTTGGGCACTTCCCTGAAGAACCGGTAATGCCTGGTGTATTACAGGTAGAAGCAATGGCTCAAGTGGGCGGTTTGTTAGTACTAAATCAATTGGATGAACCCGAGAGATACTCCACCTACTTTATGAAGTTGGACAATGTAAAATTCAGACAAAAAGTTGTTCCCGGGGATACATTAGTATTTAAGGTGGAGCTGTTGGCGCCTATCCGCCGAGGAATTTCAACAATGAAAGGATATGCATTTGTTGGAGAAAAATTAGTGTGTGAAGCCGAGTTTATGGCACAAATTATAAAAAACAAATAAGTAATAAAATATGATAAGTTCTCTGGCTTTTGTACATCCTGAAGCAATACTGGGAAAAAATGTTGAAGTAAATGCTTTTGCATACATCGACAAGAATGTAGTTATAGGCGATAATACTAAAATAATGCCCAATGCCGTAATTCTTGATGGAGCAAGAATAGGAAATGGAAATACCATATTTCCAGGAGCAGTTATTAGTGCCATCCCCCAAGATTTGAAGTTTGCAGGAGAAGAAACAACAGTTGAGATTGGAGAAAATAATATAATCAGGGAAAATGTAACCATAAACAGAGGCACTGTAGCCAAAGGTAAAACCTGCGTAGGTAGCAACAACCTTTTAATGGAAACGGTTCATATTGCACACGATGCCATTGTTGGCAATGAATGTATCATTGGAAATGGAACAAAAATAGCCGGAGAGGTTATTATTGATGATTTTTCCATTGTAAGTGCCAGTGTGTTGATGCATCAATTCTGTCACATTGGAGGTTATGGAATGATTCAAGGTGGAGCTAGATTTAGCAAGGACATTCCTCCATACATCATTGCAGGTAGAGACCCCATTAGATATAGTGGTATAAACATCATTGGATTACGAAGAAAAGGGTTCTCCAATGAAGTCATAGACGCTATTCACGATTCTTATCGTATCATCTATCAACAAGGATTAAATCGTGAAGAGGCATTAGAAAAGATAGAACAAGAAATTCCTATGAGTGATGAAATACGCTATATAATTAATTTTATCCGTAACTCTAAACGAGGAATTATCGCATAACATTTTCTCGAAAAATTATATAAAGGGACTTCTAAGAGGTCCCTTTTTTTATAAAAAGAGAAAAGCCATTAGGTCTTTTTCTTTTTTTTATTATTTTTACACTATTAATTAGATTTACACCTTTATAGCTATGACATATAAATTCACCATTATATCTGAAGAGGTAGCAGGTTTTGTTAGAGACATACAAATAGACTCTGAATCTACCTTTCTTGAATTACATAACAGCATATTCAAATCCATTGGATATACTCAAGTAACCAATGCTGCCTTCTTAATTTGTGACAAATATTGGGACCCTGAAGAAGAGGTTTACCTTAAAGAAATAGATAACAACCCTGAGTTCGATACTTGGCTAATGGAAGATACTTCGTTAGACCATTTTCTAGAAGAAGAACGTCAACGCCTCATCCATATGTTTGACTTAGAGAATCAAAGAGGTTTTCACATTGAATTAACCGAGATTATTCCGGGAGCCTCTCTTGATAAGCCTCAATGTACACGATCTAAGGGTGATGCACCTCAACAAAAACTAACTGAAGAAGAAATTATTGCGTTGGAAAGCAATGTTGATTTGGATGAAGACTTCTACGGTAGCGTAGATTTCGATTTAGATGACTTGTTATCCTTTGAGGGTAGAGAAGAAGACGAACAAGAGCAGGAACAAGAACAAGAACAAGTTAAAGAGTAGTTACATTAAAGTACAGGGAGTTGTAGAAAATGAAGGAACACACACTGATAGTCCTTGTTGGTCCTACAGGTGTTGGAAAAACAGAACTTAGTTTACGCATTGCTGAACACTTAAATACTTGTATTATTTCAGCAGACTCCCGACAACTATACAAAGACATAACCATTGGAACAGCTGCTCCAACTACAGAGCAGCTTTCAAGAGTTCCCCATCACTTTGTGGGTATTTTAGATTTAGCCGATTATTATAGTGCAGCACAATATGAAACTGAGGTTTTAGCAAAATTAGCTCATCTATTTCCCAACAACCCCAACATCTTACTTACAGGTGGCTCCATGCTATATGTAGATGCCATATGTAAAGGCATTGATGATATGCCTACCATTGACAATGAAACACGTCAATTCATCTTGGAAAAATTCAATAAAGAAGGATTAGAACACTTAACCCGTGAACTGAAACTCCTTGACCCTGAGTACTACTATAAAGTAGATCTCAAGAACCATAAACGGGTAATACACGCGTTAGAGATTTGCTATATGACCGGTAAGCCTTACTCTTCGTTTCGAACCAGAGATTCCAAGGATCGTCCATTCAACATATTAAAGATTGGGCTACAACGTGACCGGTTGGAGCTATATCAGCGAATCAATCAAAGAGTGGAAGAGATGATTGAGTTAGGTGTGGTTGAAGAAGCTCAAAGAGTATTTCCACAGAGACACTTAAACTCATTAAATACAGTGGGGTATAAAGAGCTTTTCAAGTACATTGAAGGGGAATGGGATTTACCCTTTGCCATTCAAAAAATACAAAGAAACACACGTGTATATGCTAAAAAACAGATGACTTGGTTCAAACGTGATACGGATATAAAGTGGTTCCATCCTTCTGAAGAAGAACAGATATTATCTTATATCAACCAATTCATAGCTAAAAAGTAGCTCTTCTTCTTTTTTCAATAGCTTCTAAAATGGGATACACTATTATTCATAATGTTTATCATAAACAACCTTCAGCTGATGAAGTGCTCTCAATAATGTATCTTGCGTACAGCCCACATTGATACGCATAAAGCCACTACCCTCTTTACCGTATGATATTCCTGTATTTAGAACCAAACCAGCTTCTCTAAAGAAAGCATCCAACGCATCATCCGAAAGGTTTAATGCTCTACAATCTAGAAAAACCAAAAATGAGGCTTGAGGCTCAATGTACTTAATTAAAGGTAATTGTTTGTCAACAAAATCAGTTAAGAGACGGATATTATCTTCAATATAAGTCAAAACACCTTTTAGCCACTCACCACACTCTTCATAAGCTGAAACGAGTGTTTGATAAGCAAAAATATTGCCCGAACCTACGTGTAAAGCATCTATAAACTGATTGTAACGAACTCGTATTTCTTTATTTTTTATAATGGCATAAGAGCTACTCAATCCTGCCATATTGAATGCTTTACTGGGAGACATAAACGTAATGCCATGTTCTTCAGCTAGTGGGGATGATTTAAAATAAGTAGTATGATGATTACCGGATAAAGTTAAATCTGCGTGTATCTCATCAGAAATAACCAAGACCTTATTATCACTGCATATTTGAGCTATTCTTGCCAATTCTTCTTTTGTCCAAACTCTTCCTCCCGGATTGTGAGGATTACATAAAATGAGTAGTTTACATCCTTGAATGTCTTTTTCAAATTGATTAAAATCAATAGACATCACCTCATTTTCAAGCTTCAGCGAATGGAAAACAACAGTTCTGCCATTACTTTGTGTTACATTAAAAAAAGGAGAGTAAACAGGGGACATTACCATAACCTTATCTAAAGGTTCTGTAAAACATTGAAGTACAAAAGCAATGCCACGAACAATTCCAGGTGTAAAAATAAGTTCCTCTTTAGAAACAGCTAAGCCAAAACGTTGATTTACCCATTGAATAATTGCTTTATACCAAGTATCGGGAATCAATCCATACCCCAAAACACCATGAGCTATTTTTTGACTAATAGCATCCAGAACAGGTTGAGGTGTTTGAAAATCCATATCTGCTACCCAAAGAGGAATAGCACCTGCATCCTCTTTCGTTATGTAAGGAGAATCGTATTTAATTGAGTCTGTATCCCATCTATTGATGGGTTTATCAAAGTTATATTGCATAATTCGTAGATTTTTGTCATTTCAATCCAAAGATAATCTTTTCAAAAAATCTAAATAAGAAAATCATGCACTTTTATTCTGATTGAATTCAATTAAAAGAATAACTCAAACAAGTAAAAAACAAGAAAAGATTACTATTTAAATTCAATTTCAATTAAGCCTCCGTAAGGGTTAAAATCAAAAAGAACTTTCTCATTATCTATCTTTGTATACAAAACTTCCCATCTTGTTTCACTCTTACTTTTTTAAGTTTCTCCTTATTCAAGATCATGGTTAGTTCTTGAGTGAAGAGTTTTTTATCTAATGATAAAAGAGGTCTTACCTTTAATCTATTCTTACTTAAGTCCTCAATCTTAAGCATGATATGTTCACGCTCTTTTACATAAGATGCCACATCATGAAAAGTCCCTACCCAAATGGAATCTTCTAGAGCTTTAACTGAATCTAAATGATCTTTAAATATCGAGAGGTCAAGAAAGGCATCATATCCGTAGGTCATACCATGAGTCATCCCAACACCCCAGTCTCTTTTTTCCATAAGTGTTTGCACCCATTTATTCAAGTCTTCTGAGGTGGACTTAGATCCAATAGCACGTTGTTTAGTACGTGTACCTACTCTATTTTTAGAAGCTAAAGATCTTACCAACTCATTATGAGCATTATTAGCATAACAAAAGGTTCGAGGCCAAATGCCTATATTAGCATAAATGATGCTATCATTTTTTTCTATTTCCTTTTTTATTTCTTCAACTCCAATAGTTGTTAACTTTTTATGCGACCAACCATGATTCGATATTTCATGTCCATCAACTGCCATTTCTTTAAGATTGTTCCAGCTTACTCTAGTTGTATCTATAGGAGCAACATCACTTTTATTTATTTTTGCTCCATTAATCCAAAAAGTCCCTTGATACCCATATTCTTTAAACCAAGGAGCCACAATAGTATAATGCTCTTTCAATCCATCATCAAAAGTATAACTAATAGCACATTGTTTATCTCCTTTAAATTTAGCGATACTTAATAATTTCTTATCTTCAGAGTATATGACATTATCTATCTTTTGTATATCAGGTCCAATAGCACCTATTTCCACCAATTTATTATACATCTGTAGTCCTAAATATTCAGAAGAAATATGTGTGAAGTGTAATTTATCATCTTGCAATTCCCCTTTAGACATATCAATGACATGACAATTTATATCATCTTTGGATAAACGATACATCGCATCCTCTACTTCTTTATTATATCTTTTGTTAAAATGAGGAATTGTTCCATAGATAAATGGAAGTTGCATATATGTCTCTTTTCCTGTCTTATTCACAAGAAAGGTTCGAACATGGTTTAACACATTCTTTATGTTTTCATAATATTTATCCCCTACTTGAGAATCACTTTCTCCTTGGTGCCACAAAAATGCAACAATTTCATATTCTCTATTCAGTTTTGAAAGAGTAACATCAATACATTTAGAAATATTCTCTTCAAATGAAAGCAAAAGAGACTTTCCCCCATTTATTGTAGATTTAGTTTGAGATAACCAATTTTCATCTGCTGACCAATAATAACCTCCACCAGACATAACAGATGTATCAATGGCTGTTCCTCCACGAGACCACTTTATAACATAAAAATCCTCTTGTAAAGCTTGATCCAACCAATAATAAGTTATAGCATCATAAGCCCAACGATTGGGATTATTCTCATCAAACATTTTAGGCCAAAAAGGTAGAAAACGCCCGGTAATTGTTTGATTAGAATTACCACTACTCCACTTACAGTACTTATACTGTTTATTTTCTAATTGACGAATATAATCAGGTAGATCTTCATTAAAAACTCGTCCATCTGTATTTGACTGGCCTGCTGTTATTATTACTTTTATCGGTTTTGACGATTTTCCTTCAGTTCTGCATATAGATAGGTTAATAAAAAGGAACAAAAGAAATAAATACTTATGCTTCATAATTTTGTATTAGATTAATATATAGTTCTATTGATTAATACAAATTTAATAAGAATAAAAGTAGAGGATTAGGTAAAATAATCTCCGATGTTTGGAATATTGTACACATATTCAACAAAGACATAAAAAACAAGGACGTAATAATTAAATATTCAAATACAAGAAGCTTTCCTTTTTTTTACTTTTCATCGGTCTAGGACCGAAGGGCCTTCGGTCCTAGACCGAGAGGAGTTGAGTCCTAGACCGACACCCTTCCAGTCTTAGTCCCTTTTCTATGCTATAGAAGCTGGTTTGCTTTTGAGCTAAAAAAAGCCACAGATTATGTTAAATATTTTGCCTTCCCTAAAAGCAAATTAACCACTATTATTAAAAGATAATCGACATTTAGCGGATTAAGTTTTATTTTTGTAATAAGCTAAACCATAAGAAAAAAAATAAAATGATAAAAGCTGTATTCTTAGATATTGACGGAACATTAGTTAGTTTCAAAACACACGAAATACCTAAATCTACTATTGAAGCTCTACACAAAGCTAAAGAAAATGGAACTCGTATATTTATTGCCACAGGCAGACCTAAAGCTATTATAAACAACTTAGGAGCCTTAGGCAATACTCTAATTGATGGATATGTTACCATGAATGGAGCTTATTGTTTTACCAGAGATGAGGTGCTTTATAAAAATAGCATCCCTCATAATGACGTACTTGAAATTGCTGATGCAGCTAAACAAGAGGGGTTTGCTACTATTTTTGTAGGTGAGCACGACATAGCTGTTTATCAGAGAAACGATTGGGTTAAAGAGATTTTTCAAAACCAACTCAATGTACCTCCATTCCCTGAAATTTCTTTCAGTGAAATATTAAACAAAGAAATTTATCAGATTACTCCTTTCATAACTGAAGAGGAGGAGGACTCATTGTTATCTCATTTATCTAACATTGAACCGGGCAGATGGCATCCGGCCTTTGTTGATATTACAGCAAAAGGAAATACCAAACAAAAAGGAATTGATGTTATCATTGATCATTTTAACATTGACCTTAGTGAAACAATGGCTATTGGCGATGGGGGTAACGACATCAGTATGTTACAACATGCCCAAATTGGTGTAGCCATGGGTAATGCACGAAAAGAAGTACAAGCTAAGGCTGATTTTGTAACAAAGTCCGTTGATGATGGAGGAATTAGTTATGCTTTAAAAAACTTCAATATCATTTAATTACAGCACTAAAGTATGTCAAAAGAAAACATCGACATAAAAAATGAAGAGTTACAGGCTGTACTGAAATTGATTAAACATACAAACCAATCTATTTTTCTCACTGGAAAAGCAGGTACGGGTAAGTCCACTTTTCTAAGATATATATGTGAACAGACTCATAAAAAACATGTAGTTCTTGCACCGACGGGTATTGCTGCAATTAATGCAGGAGGAAGTACATTACATAGTTTCTTCCGTTTACCTTTTCACCCTATTCTACCCGATGATGCTAATTTAAGTCTAAAGAGAGGACGTATTCATGAGTTTTTCAAATACAATACAGACCAAAGAAAATTATTCAAAGAGATAGAATTGGTTATAATTGATGAAATTTCAATGGTTAGAGCTGATACCATTGATGTCATCGATCGGATATTGAGGGTATACTCGCAAAATTTAAGGCAACCTTTTGGGGGAAAGCAGGTTCTATTAATTGGAGATGTTTTCCAGCTGGAGCCTGTAGTCAAAGCTGACGACAGGGAAATAATTTTTCGCTCTTACGATTCTCCTTTTTTCTTTTCAGCTAAGGTATTTCAACAAATGGAGTTGGTTGCCATTGAACTACAAAAAGTATATAGGCAAAACGACCCTAAGTTTATTCGTCTGTTAGATAATATTCGCACCAATCAAATTGATGCTAAAGATTTACAACTACTCAACACTCGTTATTCCGCAGAAGTTAAAGAAGATGCAGGTGGAGAGGCAACGGAAATGCACATCACTTTAGCGACCAAAAGAGACACTGTTAGTCGAATCAATCAGTTGCAACTAAATAAATTACTGGGAAAGGAAGAAGTCTTTATTGGAGAAATTCATGGAGAGTTTCCTTTGAATAGTTTACCGACCTCTAAAGAGCTGACGATTAAGCCTGGAGCACAGGTTATTTTTGTAAAAAATGATATTGATAAACAATGGGTAAATGGTACTCTGGGTGTAGTTAGTGAAATTGATAAAAAAGGAGTTTTGACTATCGTAACTGACGAAGGTCTTGTTTTGGATGTTACTAAAACTACTTGGCGTAACATTAGGTATAAATATAATGAAGAGAAAAAAATAGTAGAAGAGGAAGAACTAGGATCATTCACCCAATTCCCCATACAACTAGCTTGGGCTATTACTGTACATAAAAGTCAAGGATTGACCTTTTCTAATGTTATTATAGATTTTACAGGAGGAGTATTCGCGGGTGGCCAAACTTACGTAGCTTTGAGTAGGAGTGTTTCATTAGAAGGAATCTTCTTAAAGAAACCCATTAGCAAAGCAGATGTTTTTATTCATCCGGCTATAGTTGCTTTTTCCAAGAGGTTTAATAATCAGCAAGCTTTAACCAAAGCCTTTGAAGAAGCAGGTGCTGACTTAGCATACATAGAGGCTATTGAAGCTTTTGATAAAGGAGACTTTGAGACTACGTTAAACTCACTTTTTAGAGCAATACATTCTAGATACGACTTGGAAAAGCCTCTTATTAAGAGGTATCTTCGGCGTAAACTAAACATCATCAATCGTCTAAAAGGAGAAAATCAAACACTTAAAGAGCAATTAAACGAACAGAAAAAAGAGCTCATGAAATTGGCTAAAGAGTACTATCTTTTGGGTAACATGTCTATAGTGGAAGCAAAAGATCATGAATCAGCCATAGCCAACTATAACAAAGCCATAAAACTCTATCCTGAATATGTGGATGCTTGGGTGAGAAAAGGAGTAACTTTAATGAGTATAAAAAAATATGAAGACGCCCTTCCCATTTTAAACAAAGCTGTAAAGCTTGCTCCGCACTTATTCAAAACTGTTTATAACAGAGGTAAACTTTGGCTTTTACTTAACCACCCTGAAAATGCTGTATCCGATTTAGATAAGGCTACAACTCTAAACAGCCAACACGCTCAAGCTCATCAACTTTTTGGTGATGCTTTAAGCCAAGCAGGTAAGGACGAAGAAGCTGAAATTCAATGGGATAAAGCTAGAAAGTTAAAGAAAAAGAAAGATAAATAATATTAAGCCCATCTAATTACTAACAATCAATGCGTAATTTTGTTATATTTAGAAGAGGGTAATAGGATACTAAAATAATTATTATAGGACACATGAAAAAAACATTGAAAATTACAGGAATCATTTTAGCTATTATTATAGTGATAATGATTATCGTGCCCTTTGCTTTTCAAGGAAAAATTAAAGACCTGGTAAAAAGTGAAGGAAACAAAATGATTAATGGTTCATTCGATTTCACTGCCTTGAACATTAGTTTATTTAAAAACTTCCCAAAAGCATCTATCTCATTGAATGACTTTTGGCTCAAAGGAAGTGGTGAATTTGAAAATGACACCTTAATTCAGGCAAAAGAATTAACGGGTGTTATCGATCTATTTTCCCTCTTTGGAGACGAATTCGATATTTCTAAAGTAGAAATTAAAGATACCCAACTAAAAGCAATGATTCTTCCGGATGGAAAAGTAAACTGGGACATAATGAAAGCTACAGAAGAAGCTGAAAAGGAAGAAGATACTGAGGAAGCTTCTTCATTCAGTATTCAACTTCAGAAGTTAAGCTTAAAGAATATAGATGTTGTTTTCGACGATCAAGCCGGAAATCAATGGTTGAACATTGCTAATTTTAATGCGATAGCATCGGGGAATCTAGCTGACGATTTTACGACAATACGCTTCAAAGGAGACGTAGAACAGCTTAGTTATAAAATGGGTAATTTAATGGTTCTGAACAACGCTAACATTGAAGCGCAAATGAACGTAGATGCTGATTTTGAAAATAACAAGTTCACATTGAAGGAGAACAAAATAAGATTAAATGCTATTGAAGCCAACTTAGATGGTTGGGTGGCTCTCCTTGATGAAGGTGATATGGATATGGACATCAAACTAAATACCAATAAAGTTGGATTTAAAGAGCTTCTATCATTAATCCCTGCCATCTATACTAATGATTTTAAGAAGCTAAAGACGGATGGCAATGCAACATTAACAGCCTTTGCTAAAGGAAAACTGACAGAAACTCAAGTACCACAATTTGAGGCGGAAATTAATGTCAATGATGCACAATTTCAATATCCTTCACTACCGGCTGGTGTAGATCAGATTAATATACATGCTTTGATTAAGAATCCTGGGGGCAATGCTGATTTAACGGTAATAGACGTACAACCTTTCAGTTTCAGAATGGCAGGGAGTCCTTTTCACCTAACAGCTACAGTTAAAACGCCTATTAGTGATCCTGCATTTTCTGCTCAAGCCAACGGAACAATTAATTTAGGTGTTATTGAGCAAGTTTATCCATTGAACGATATGAACCTGAATGGTATTATCAATGCAGATTTAAACTTAGCAGGCAGAATGTCTTCCATAGAGAAAGAGCAATATCAAAACATTCAAGCTTCCGGTAACATAAAACTTTCGGATATGAAGTTGATGTTACCCGATTTACCTGAGGTAAATATTAATCAGTCAACCTTAACATTCACTCCTCAACAACTTAAATTAAGTGAAACAACAGCTCATATTGGCAAAAGTGATATTACATTAGACAGCCAGTTGGCTAACTACTTAAGCTATATTTTCAAGGGAGATAAAATTACAGGAACTGTAAATTTACGTTCTAACTTACTTAACTTGAACGATTTTATATCACCAGAAGAAGAAGATGTTGAAGAGGGAACAGATAGTGTTGCATTAGCTGCTTTTGAGGTTCCTAAAAACATTAATTTCACTATGACAGCCAACCTGAAAGAGGTATTACTTAATCAGATGAAATTTGACAATGTGCAGGGAAACTTACGCATAAACAATCAGAAAATTGATTTAAGTAACCTGTCGCTAAACAGTATGGGGGGTTCCATTGCAATGAATGCTTTCTACTCTACTGAAGTAAATCCCAAGACACCTAAAGCAGGTGGTAGCTTTAATTTATCTCAATTAAATTTCGTAGAAACATATCATGCTTTAGACATGGTTAAACAGTTAGCTCCAATTTTTGAAAACTTAAAAGGTACTTTCTCGGGTAATGTAACCATTGAAACGCTTTTAGATGATCAGTTATCTCCTCTATTTGAATCCACACAAGGTAAAGGAAATTTATCTACTAAAGATTTGAGTTTAAGCAATGTCGCTATCATTGATAAAATTGCTGAAGCCATAAAAAAACCTGAACTTAAAAACTTAGAAGTGAAAGATATGGATTTAGCATTCAATATTGAGAATGGACGCTTATCTACACAACCTTTTGATATTAAGATGGGAGATTATGTTATCAATCTGTCAGGAACTACAGGATTAGATCAAACCATTGATTACTCCGGTAAAGTAAAACTACCGGCATCAGTAGGAAAAATTGGTGAATACACCTCATTAGACTTGAAAATTGGAGGAACATTCCAATCACCAAGCATTGGTATTGACGCTGAGAGCATGGCCAAACAAGCTGCTGAAAAATTAGCAGACAAAGCTAAAGATAAATTGAGTGAAAAGTTAGGCCTTAAAAAAGATACAACTCAAACTGGTGTGTCCGTAAGTAAGGATACAACAGAAACATCTATAGAAGAACAGGCTGCAGGTAAAGCCTTAGATTTCTTGAAGAAAAAACTTAAAAAATAAGTCTTATGTTATTAAAGCTTTATAAGAAAAACAACAACACAGAAGACCTCCAGAAAGTAGTGGATATTTTAAATGATGGAGGTTTAATTATTTACCCCACCGATACTAGATATGCCATTGGTTGCCATGCAATGAAAGAAAGAGCTGTAGAAAAAATCTGTAAAATTAAAAACATCAATGTACAGAAAAACAATCTTTCTATTATCTGCTATGACTTAAGTAGTGTGAGTCAGTTTGCCAAACTGGATAATTCCGTATTTAAGGTAATGAAGCGTAACTTACCTGGTCCGTTTACTTTTATTCTCAATGGAACGAACAGGCTACCTAAGATATTCAGAAATCGTAAAGAAATAGGTATTCGTATGCCTAACGAACCGATAATTCAAGAAATTGCCCGACTATTGGATGAACCCATAATGACAACTACTGTGCCATACGACCTTAATGATGACATTGAATATGTTACTAATCCTGAGTTGATTAACGAAAAAATGGGGCACTTAGTAGATTTAGTTATTGATGGAGGAATAGGCAGTACCGAAGAGTCTACTATTGTAAATTGTACCAATGAAGAGTTTGAAATTGTACGACAAGGCGCCGGAGATCTTATTCTTTAATTCTTCTGACAACTTGTTTATATAAAAAGAAAGAGAATGTTTTGAATAACATTCTCTTTCTTTTTATACCTTTAATTAGAGAGTTAATTCGCTTTAACTCTTTAGTTCTTCTAACATTGTCTTTGGATCTAAGTGATCTTGCTCAATGTCTTTATAATACTTATAGGTGCCCACTTTTATTTCATGAGTAGAAGCATCATCACACACAATAATTCCATGTTCGTGTATTTGAAGCATACTAATGGTCCACATATGTGTTATACTACCTTCAACAGCATGTTTCAATGCTCGCGCCTTGTTATACCCATTGACTAAAATCATAACTTCCTTTGAAGATAAAACCGTACTAATACCTACGGTAAGAGCCAACTTAGGCACTTGATGCATGTCATAGTCAAAGAAACGAGAATTTGCAATTCGTGTATCTTTGGTCAATGTTTTTATACGTGTTCGTGAGCCTAAAGAGGAACCAGGTTCATTGAATGCAAAATGCCCATTAGGACCAATGCCTCCCATAAACAAATCTACACCATACGATTGTAGTTTCTCTTCGTATCGGGCACATTCAGCATCTAAATCTTCTGCATTACCATCTAAAAGATTAATGTTTTCAGCTTTAATGTCAATATGATTAAAGAAATTATTCCACATGAAAGAGTAATAACTCTCGGGATGCTCTCGTGGCAAACCCACGTACTCATCCATATTAAAAGTCACCACATTTTGAAATGAAACAAGACCTTTTCCACATAACTCAATTAACTTTTTATAAAAACCTAACTGAGTTGAACCGGTAGCTAATCCTAAAACAAAAGGTTTTTCTGCTGTAGGTTGAGCTTTTTTAATTTTCAAAGCAGTATAATAAGCTGCCCAATCGGACATATACTGATAATCAGGTTGAATAATAACTCTCATTTTTTTTGTATTTAGTTCTAGACTCTATCTTTTTTCAAACGATTGGCCATACTACGAGCTAAGGCTCTGCATTGTTCTTCAGTATCCGCTCTTAATGAATGTTTTACTTCTACAGAATTAGTCACAATTTCCAGCTTCATCTCTTCTATGAATTCGGTCATTTGCTTTACTGCTCCTCCAGCCCAACTAAATGAACCAAAGCAGCCGAAATAGCGATTTTTAAGTAATCGATTCTTTAGCTTGGAAAGTAAGGTTTCAACACCGGGATAAAGGGTATTGTTATAGGTAGGCGTTCCAATAATTAATCCTTTGTACCTAAAAATATCCCGTATAATGTATGAGGCATCACTTTTGCTTACATTATGCATGCATACATCTTTTATCCCTTGAAGGGTTAATTCTTCTGCAATAATTTCTGCCATCTCTTCTGTATTACCATACATTGAGCCGTAGGCAATCACTACTCCTTCAAAAGCTTCATACTTACTCAACCTATCATAAACGCCAATGACTTTTTTAACATTTCCACCGGTCCATACAGGTCCGTGAGTAGAGCAAATAAATTGAATAGGTAACCCTCCTATTTTCTTAAATGCATTTTGTACCTGCATTCCATATCTTCCTACAATAGTGGAATAATAGCGTTCCATCTCTCCCCAAAAAACATCTGTATTTATACGACTATCCAAGAAGCTTCCATTTAATGCACCATAACAACCAAATCCATCACCTGAAAAGATAACACCCTCTGTTTCATCAAAGGTCATCATTGTTTCAGGCCAATGCACCATAGGTGTCATATAAAAACGCAAGGTATGATGTCCTAACTCTAAAGTATCTTTCTCTTTCACCAACTGCAAATTCTCAGAGACACCATAAAATCCTTCCAGCATATTAAAGGTTAACTTATTACCTATAATTGTAATGTTGGGGTACTCTTTCTTTATTAAGCGAATGGCTCCTGAATGATCGGGTTCCATGTGGTTGATTATTAAATAATCTATGGTACGATTGCCTAATATATCTTTAATTTTCTTCAAATATCCTTCAAGAAAAGCAACATCTACAGTATCAACCAAAGCTACTTTTTCATCATCAATTAAGTAAGAGTTATATGAAACACCATAGGGTAATTCCCATAGACCTTCAAATCTTTCTTTTTGTCTATCATTTACTCCAACATAATGAATCCTTCCTGCAATCTTTGTTCTATCCATTTATATAAAATTATTACGTTAAATTACAAAGAACAATTGTATAATTGTCCTTGATAAACTTGTTTTTCTTTCATTTCTTTTACCAGCTTCATAGTAAATTCGTAGTTTCTTATTCCCCAATCAGGAGCAATCACTAACTCTTTGGGCGATTGAGAGATAAAACGTTCAACTACAATATTTGGATTCAAACGTTTTAAATATTCAATAACCAAAGAAATATAATCTTCCAAAGTAGAGATATAAAAATCCTCCGGATGTGCTGCATATTCTTTTGCCATTTGTGTACCCTTAATAATCTGTAATTGATGTAGTTTCAGAGTATCTAAAGGAAGTTTCGATAAAATTTCAGCTTGACTAAGAATGAATTCAGCTGTTTCTCCGGGTAAACCTAATATAATATGTCCACCTGTTAAGATTTCATGGCTCTTTGTTTTTTCAACAGCCTCAACCACACAAGAGTAGGTATGCCCCCTATTCACTCTCTTCAGGGTTTTATCCGAAGTGGTTTCTATTCCATATTCAACCAAAACAAAGCTTTTCTTACTCAGTTCGCCTAAATAAGTCAATAGTTCATCAGAGATACAATCGGGTCGGGTTCCTATAACTAAACCCACTACATCTTCAACAGCCAAAGCTTCTTCATACTTCTTTTTAAGTTCATTTAAAGAGCCATACGTGTTTGTATAAGATTGAAAGTAGGCTAAATATTTCATTGATGGATATTTATGAGCAAAGAAAAGTTTCCCATCCTCCAACTGCTGTGCCACTGTTTTATCTGTTTTACAATAGGCTGGACTAAACGTTTGATTGTTGCAATAAGTACATCCTCCCACTCCTATTCTTCCATCTCTGTTTGGGCAAGTGAAACCTGCATTAATAGAGATTTTCTGCACTTTAAAAGGAAAGTGTTTCTTTAAAAAAGAGGGGAAATCATTATATACTTTATTACTACTCATTTTTAGCTTTTTCAGTTGACAAAGATAGTATTAAATTTTAAAATGAGTAGGTTTTAGTGCTACTTAAACGCTATGTATTAATGCGATAGATTATCCAATTTGTTATACATTACCCCATCTTTTAGAATATAAAGAGACCATTTTCGATGAATACAAACATTTTTATTATTTTTGTCTAGTATAATCTAAAATAAAATCCACTCTATATGAAAAGGTTCAGTCTATTATTCGTTAGCTTACTCTCATCAATCCTATTAATGGCACAAGGAGGAGTAAAAGAGCTACAGCTCAATGAAATCACATCAGGATATTTTAGACCTGAAACGTTACAAGGAGTTATTCCTGTTCCTAACGAAGATTTTTATTCTCAGATGAATGATGAAGGAACACAAATTATTAAATACTCTTTTGTAACGGGGGAATTGGTTGAAGTGCTTTTTGATGTCAATACAGCAAGAGATTGTCCCTTTAAAAACTTTGATAGTTATTCTTTCTCTCCTGATGGAACTAAACTATTAATTGCAACTGAAACACAGTCGATATACAGAAGGTCATATAAGGCTGTTCATTATATTTACACTTTAAAAAACAATACAGTAGAGCCTCTATCCGATGGAGGTCCTCAACAGGCTCCGCTATTTTCTCCTGATAGTTATCAAATAGCCTTTGTTAGAGACAATAATATTTTTCTGGTGAAGTTATTATATAATAATAGCGAATCACAGGTAACACAAGATGGAGAATACAATAAAATAATCAATGGTATTCCTGATTGGGTATACGAAGAAGAATTTGCTTTTAACTCTGCACTTACATTTAGTGAGGACAGTAAACTATTGGCCTTTATTCGATTTGACGAATCGGATGTTCATTCATTTTCTTTTCCCTTATATGGCGGACAAGCTCCTTTCCTCAAGCAGTTTGAACTTTATCCCGGCTTTTATACCTATAAGTATCCCAAAGCAGGACAAGCAAATGCAAAAGTAAGTGTACACTCCTTTGATATAAAGTCAAGGGTTACTAGAAAAATTGATATTCCGGTAGCTGAAGATGGATATATTCCTAGAATTCGTTTCACAAAAAAAGAGAATCAACTGGCTGTATTTACTTTAAATCGTCATCAAAATCAATTGGATTTATATATTGCTGATGCACGATCTACAGTGAGTAAATTGATTTTACGTGATGAAAGTCCGCAATACATAAAGCCAGAAGTACTAGACCAAGTTCATTTCTACTCTGACAACTTTAGTTTTTTAAGCGAAAAAAGTGGATATCAACACCTTTATTGGTATAACACCCAAGGCACATTGGTAAAACAAGTAACTCAAGGAGAATTTGAAGTTAAAAACTTTTTAGGATGGGATGCTAAAGAAAACTCATTCTACTATGAAAGTAATGAAGGTAACCCTTTGCAATCGGCTATTTATAAGCTGGATGCCAAAAATAAAAAGACACAGTTGACCAATCAACAAGGAACAAACCGTGCCATCTTTAGTCATTCACTTAAATACTTTCTCAACACACACTCTAGTCTTAAACAACCAACTTCGGTTGCCTTAATAGACAATAAAGGAAAAACATTAAAGACTCTGATAGATAATAATGATTTGAAAACTAAATTAGCACATTATAATTTACCGGAAAAAGAGCTATTTTCTTTTACTACACCTCAAGGAACTGAACTTAATGGATGGATGATAAAACCCACAAATTTCTCAGCAAACAAAAAATATCCTGTGATTCAATATCAATATAGTGGACCAGGAAGTCAAGAGGTCTTGGATAGATGGGCTGTTGGAGGTGACAGACAAGGAATAGGATGGGAATCGTATATGGCAAGCCAGGGATTCCTCATTGTGTGTGTAGATGGAAGAGGAACAGGTGGGCGTGGAGCTTCGTTTGAAAAATCCACTTATCTCAACTTAGGTGTAAAAGAGTCTGAAGACCAAGTATTTACTGCTAATTATATAAGTACTCTACCTTATGTTGATGGAAATCGCATAGGTATTTGGGGGTGGAGTTATGGAGGTTATATGACCTTAATGAGCATGAGTATACTAAACTCACCATTCAAAGCCGGTGTTGCAGTAGCTCCTGTTACCGATTGGAAGTTTTATGACACTATTTATGGAGAGCGTTATATGCGCACACCCCAAGAAAACTTTGAAGGCTATAAATCATCATCCGCATTTACTCGTGCCAATAATTTACAAGGTGAACTTTTATTAGTTCATGGAATGGCTGACGATAATGTACACTTTCAAAACAGTGTTGAATATAGTGAAGAGTTAATTCAGGCTAATAAATCTTTTAAGCTACAGGCTTATCCTAACAGAGATCATGGGATTTATGGGGGAAATACTCGCCACCATTTATTCACACAATTAACAGAGTTCTTCTTAAAAAACTTATAAATGCAAAGAAGGGTAATAAAGCCTTCCTGGCTTAAGGTAAATATTGCCAGTAACAACAGATATAGTGAGATTAAGAAAGTGGTAGATACTCACTGTCTGCATACCATTTGCAGTAGTGGAAGATGCCCAAACTTAGGAGAGTGCTGGGGAAAAGGAACAGCTACTTTTATGATAGGTGGAGATATCTGTACACGTAACTGCAAGTTCTGCAACACCAAAAGTGGAAAACCTCTTCCATTAAATAGTGAAGAACCCGAGAATATAGCCAAATCCATAGAATTAATGCGGATAGACTATGCTGTTATAACATCTGTAGATCGTGATGATCTTCCTGATTACGGGGCAGAACATTGGGTTAAAACAATAGAAGCTGTCAAGAAGAAAACACCTCAAACAGCCATTGAAGTGCTTATCCCCGACTTTCAAGGAAATAAATCGCACATTGATTTAATTATACAGGCAGCCCCCCATATCATCGCTCACAATATGGAAACCGTAAAAAGAATTACTCCTTTGGTAAGAAGTGTAGCCAAATACGAGATGAGTTTGAAGGTTATTGAACAAATTGCAGCTTCTAATATTCCTGCTAAATCAGGAATTATGGTAGGATTAGGAGAAACTACCGATGAAGTAGAGGTTTTAATGGATGATTTGCTTCATGTGGGTTGTTCCATCTTAACCATTGGGCAATATTTGCAACCCTCTAGAAAACACTATCCTGTTGTTGAATACATTACCCCCGAACAATTTGATAGATATAAAGAAATTGGACTAAAAAAAGGATTTAAAAGTGTGGTAAGCGGGCCATTAGTTCGCTCTTCCTATCACGCAGAAAAACATATCTCACTCATTCGGTAAACTAAACTTGTTTCTTTTTGTTTTAATGATAGATTTAATCTTGTAAGTATGAAGTCAAGGAAAATTCTATCATCAAAATATAATATGTCGTTGGGGTTATTGCCTGCAATAGCAACAATGATTTTATGTGAATTTATCTGTCAGGAGAGAGCAATTTACATAGGGACAACTTTGGCTGTCATCCAACTCTATATATATTATGGCAGACGAGCTAAAAATGTTAATTTCATATTAGACATAACTACTTTAGTTCTGTTTGCACTAACTATTTCCACCTTTTTTTATAAAAATTATTGTCCCATAGGATTGGCATCCATCACAATAGAAGCGAGTATAATCATACCCCTATTCATTATCTATTTACATAAAAAAAGATTTATCTCTTTTTTAATTCGTAAAAAGAAAGAAAAAGACAGACAACAGTTTGCTCAAGGAGCAGAAGCATCTATTGTTTCCACTCGTGTTTTATTCATACTAGGAGCAATACATTTCATTGTTTTAACTATTTTCTTCTTGACCGGGAAGGGCATTGAACCTCACACTCATTGGATTATGTTTCGCTTATTTCCTATTTTAGTTTTTAGTTTGAGTATTTTATTTAATCAAGTAGCTATAAACTATTTCAACAAAATTATAGCACATACGGAATACTATCCCATAGTTAATAAATATGGAGACGTAATTGGAAAATCAACGAAAGAAGAAATTGTAAATAATAAGAAACAGAACATTTATCCTTTAATTCGAATAGCTATAATAGCAGATAATGAATTATTGCTTTGTAAAAGGCCTCAAAAAGTTTTAATAGAAAAAGAAAAAATAGATGTACCCATAGAAGGTTTCCTTCGGTACAATGAAACAATATCACAGGGAATACAACGGCTTTTAGATGAAAACTTAACCAAAGTAAATACTGGAGTTCAGCCTATTTATCATTTAACCTATCATTTCAAAACACAAGAAACAAATCGGTTAATCTACTCTTTTTCAATAGAGATGGATAAAGAAGAGGTGAAAAATTGTTTCAAAAGAAGAGATGCTAAATTTTGGAATCTAAACTCCATTAAGGAGAAAATACAAACCTCTTTCTTTTCTGCTTTGTTACGAGAGGAATTTGAATATTTGAGTCAAGTTATTTATACAAGAGAAAAATACAAGGAACTTTAGCTATCTCTGGCATATCTCGCTTCCACTCTTGAATGGTCTTGGTCTGAATAAACTCATCGGGGCAAGTGATATTCGCAGCAATACATAACTTGGTTTGTGCCTTACAGTTTTTCAAAATATCATCAACCATTTGTTTATTTCTGTAGGGTGTTTCAATGAATAGCTGAGTTTCATCATCGCCATAAATTCTACGCTCTAACTCTTTTATTTTTTGAACTCTTCGATCACCTTGTATTGGCAGGTACCCATGAAAGGTAAAACTTTGTCCGTTAAACCCTGAAGCCATCAAAGAAAGAAGAATAGATGAAGGCCCAACCAAAGGAATCACTTTTATATTTTTTTTATGAGCCAAAGCAACTAAATCCGATCCCGGGTCAGCAACAGCAGGACAACCTGCTTCGGACATTAAACCAACAGGTTCTCCCTTTAAAAGAGGAGCCATATATTCCTGTAATTTACCTTTAGGTGTTCGTTTATTTAATTCATAAAAAGTTAAATCATCAATTACTATTGAAGTATCTACTTTTTTCAAGAAACGACGTGCGGTTCTCAAGTCTTCAACAACAAAATGTTTAATCTGTAAAATAACTGATTTATTGTAATCAGGAAGAACATTAGAAATCGATGTATCTCCTAATGTTACAGGAATTAAATACAATCCGTTAGAAAGCATAAAATAGTCTATTCAGGATTAAATTTTGATTCTTCTAAAAAATATACACTGTTATTATTGTTTAGAAGTTCCAGCCAAGAAGTTTTTTTATATTGTTCCATATAGCCTTCAACAATTTGATAACCAAGCCAAATTCCTAATAACAAAGGACTTTCCTCACGATAAAAACCCGTAGGGATAGGACGTATATATTCTCTTATTAACATTGGGTCTGTAGACTGTAACAATCGGTTACGTAACATAAATCCCCATAATGCAGATTTGTTCTCTTTACACCACTTTTTCTCTTCTTGATTATAACCTAAAACAGTTTCTATTCCTTTATTACCAAGTAATTCATCCACAATATAATAGATCTTACCATAATAAATCATAACATCCAGTAAAGTGATGCCATAAAGAGTAAGTGGATATTCGCTAATTAAATAATAAACAAAACTATCATACAAAATTTGTTCAGGTTTCATTAAGCGAGTTTGATAATCATAATAATAGTTTTGATATAGGGGATAATCTTGCCCCATATATTTATCTAAACTAATACCCAATAGACTATCGGTTACAATGATAGACTCATTAAGAGCAGACACTTGAGTATAAATTTCAGGAATTTTTATTCCATCAAGATTTTTCTCCAACTCTTTAAATCCTTTAGATAATTCCTTTTCATAAGAAGATAAGTCTGAAAACTTTTCAGATACATCATTCATTAATTGCATAAGAATAGGGTCAGAGTAGAAAGCTTTCAATTTATAGGCCAAACTATCATCGGTGAATATACCCAAAGTTAATACCTCCTCAAAAAGAACTTGAGTAATAGGTAGATAGGTAGTATTCATTTTTTGTAAAGCAGATAGACTGTTAGAATCAATATAGTCTTTTAACAGTCTATCATATCTAATGATCATAAAATTTTCTTTCGTATGATTCGGCACATTATTAGTAGTTCTTGTTGAAAAATCACAAGAAGAAACAATGAGTAGAATTAATGATAAGAATAAATATTTTATGATACGGTGTTTCATTTATCCATAAATTATTTTTCCATCAGCATCTTTATAGTCGTCCAGCCCTTTTTCATAGGTGGCCATAGCACGTAAACTCATACCTATACTAGAGAATCCTCCATCGTGGAATAAGTTCTGCATAGTTACTTTACGTGTTAAGTCAGAAAACATAACTACACAATAATCTGCACACTCTTCGGCTGAAGCATTACCTAAAGGAGACATACGATTGGCAAAATCATACAGTTTATCCATTCCTTTAACCCCGGAACCTGCAGTAGTCATAGTAGGTGATTGAGAAATGGTATTGATACGTACATTGCATTCTCTACCATAAATATAACCAAAACTTCTGGCTATAGACTCTAATAATGCTTTTGCATCTGCCATATCATTGTAACCAAAGAAGGTTCGCTGTGCTGCTGCATAACTTAAAGCAATAACTGATCCACCATCAGCAATGGCATTTAGCTTTTTAGCCGATTGAAGCATTTTATGGAATGAAACAGCCGAAATATCTAAAGTTTGTTCCAAAGAAGAGTAATTCAAATCATCATACGTTCTTTTTTTACGAACATTTGGAGACATCCCAATGGAATGAAGAACAAAATCAATCTTTCCACCTAAAATCTCTACCGATTCTTTAAAAACCCTCTCCAGATCTTCTACACTTGTAGCATCTGCTGGTATAATTTCACTATTTAGTTTCTCTGCTAACTCGTTTAGTTCTCCCATACGTAAAGCAATAGGAGTGTTTGATAATGTAATTTTAGCACCTTCTTCAACAGCTCTCTCAGCTGTTTTCCATGCAATTGATTGCTCATTTAAGGCACCAAAAATAATACCTCGTTTACCTTTCAATAAATTGTAACTCATATTTTGTTAAAAGTTAAATTAGATTGCAAAGATAAAGGATTTAGATTGGATATAGTTAGTAAAGTCGCATTTTATATCAAAATTGTCAAAAAAGACACACTTTAGATCAAAAAATACACATACAAAATGTTAAAGAACGAGTATTTTTGAGATTAGTCAAATACATAAATTAATAACATTATAATAACTATAAACAGCTGAACAAAATGAAAAAAAACACATTATTTTTCGTTTTTTTATTTACAACCCTAAGTTTCAGTTTGGCTCAACAAACTAAGAGAATAACCATTAAGGTATCCAATCAATGGAACCAAATTAAACAAGATGAGCCTATCGTTATCAAGTTAGAAGACTTAAACTTGGATTTTGAGGTAAATGGGGCCATTGTTAAAGAAGGAAACAGAGAAATTCCTTCTCAGCTGGATGACTTAAACGACGATGGAATCAATGAGGAACTAGCTTTTCTTATTGATATTAATGAATCCAGTTCTAAAAACTATATCATTGACTTATATAATATAAAACAAGATAGAAGTTATACACCACGAGTACATGCTCAAATGCTGGTTAGTGATAAAAAGGGGAAACATGTTCCGGTTACTGCAGTAAGCATTCCTGGCACGAGTAACATTTATAACCAAATGCATCATCACGGTCCGGCAATAGAATCGGAGTTAACAGCCTACCGCCTTTACTTTGACGAGAAACAAACGGTAGACATTTATGGAAAATTCAAGAAAGGTTTTGAAGTAGAAGCTTCCGGATGGTATCCTAACGACGAGCAATTAGCTGAAGGTTTTGGTGATGATGTGCTTAGAGTAGGTAGCAGTTGTGGACAGGGAGCACTTAAAGGATGGAATGGAAATGAGGCTACTCACATCTCACCTGTTAAAACTAGAACTGCCAGAGTTTTAGCCTATGGTCCAGTACGAGCCATCATTGAAATGGAAGTAAAAGGTTGGGAATATCAGGGTGGCTCAATATGTATGATTAATAGATATACAATCTATGGAGGTCATCGAGACGCTGAAGTGGAATTATTTTTCGGCGAACCATTAAATAAACAAACTTTTGCTACAGGAGTTCAAAAAATAAAAGATTCTGACTATTTTTCAGATGGAAAAGGACTAGTGGCCTGTTGGGGTACTGACTGGCCGGTTAATGACACGATTAAGTATGCCAAAGAAACGGTTGGACTGGGCACATACATTCCACACAAATACATTGTAAAAGAAGCTCAAGATAAACGCAACTATCTATATATAATATCTTTACCTAATCAAAATTACTTAAAATATTACATAAACTTTACTTCAAGAAAGGAAACCTTTGGTTATAAAACCAAAGAAGAATGGTTCAAGTACCTAACCAGTTGGAAAAACAGTATTGAACAACCTGTTTCCATAACCATCGGTAAATAAAACAGATTATGAAAAAAACGGTTTTACTATCATTCTTTTTAATTCTTAGCTTCTTTTTATTAGGACAAACCACAAACTACGTTTCCGAAGTTTGGGTGGCCGATCAAGGAGATGGCACCTATAAGAACCCCATACTATATGCCGATTATTCTGATCCGGATGTATGCAGAGTAGGTGACGATTTTTATATGACCTCTTCTAGTTTTAACTGTCTACCGGGTCTGCAAATCTTACATTCAAAAGATTTAGTTAATTGGAGCATCATCAGTGCCGCAATACCTTATGAATTAACACCACTAGAGACTCCGGAAGTTCCTCAACACGGAAATCGCGTTTGGGCACCTTGTATCAGGCATCATAATGAGGAATTCTATATCTTCTGGGGTGATCCGGATCAGGGAGCATTTATGGTTAAGTCTAAAAATCCAGAAGGACCTTGGAGTAACCCCATATTAGTTAAGGCAGGAAAAGGGATTATAGACACTACTCCATTTTGGGACGATGATGGACGGATATATATGGCTCACGCATATGCGGGTAGTAGAGCTGAACTCAAAAGTGTATTAGCCATATGCGAGTTGAATGCTACAGCAACAAGAGCAATAACCCCATCACGTATTGTATTTGATGGACACAAAAACCACCCTACAGTTGAAGGCCCTAAGTTTCACAAAAGAAATGGTTATTATTACCTCTTTGCCCCTGCCGGAGGAGTAGCTACCGGATGGCAATTGGTATTAAGATCGAAAGAAGTATATGGTCCTTATGAGGAAAAAATTGTAATGGAGCAAAAAGACACGCCAATCAACGGACCTCATCAAGGGGCTTGGGTTGACACCCCATCGGGTGAAGATTGGTTTATTCATTTTCAAGATGTAGGTCCATTAGGTAGAATAACTCATCTACAGCCCATGAAGTGGGTAAACGATTGGCCTGTTATTGGGGAAGACAAGAAAAGTACAGGTGTTGGTAAACCTGTTCTGACTTATAAAAAACCAAATGTGGGAAAAAGTTATCCCATTACAACTCCACAAGAGAGTGATGAGTTTAGTGGATTAACGTTATCGTCTCAATGGCAATGGCATGCTAATAGCAATGAAAAGTGGGCTTATTGTGCCGGTGACAAAGGTTTTTTACGCCTTTATTCTTATCCGGTAAGAAGAGATTATAAAAGCTTATGGGATGTGGCTAATCTTTTACTTCAAAAAGCACCGGCAGATAATTTCTCAGCTACAATAAAACTCTCTTTCACTCCTTCACCTCAATATTACGGAGAGAGAACAGGACTTATAATGATGGGAATGGATTATGCGGGTCTTATTTTGGAAAACACCCAAGAGGGTATCACTTTGTCACAAGTAGAATGCATAGGAGCTGATAAAGGAAAGCAAGAGGTTGTAAATGAAAAGACTATAACCAAGGCAAAAGATATCTACTTCAGGGTAAAGCTTGAAACTGTGGGTACTAAGGGTAACGACAAAAAAGTAATCTGTAACTTCAGTTACAGCACCAATGGAAAGAAATTCAACCCCTTTGGAAAAACCTTCAATGTTAAAGAAGGAAAATGGATTGGAGCTAAAGTGGGAACTTTCTGCACACGTCCCAATCTAATTATAAATGATGGGGGTTGGGTTGATATAGATTGGTTTAGAGTTCATAAATAGGGTTGAATTAGGAATAAAGTAAAGTCTTCATTTCTGTTTTTATAATTCAATATATTACTTTACTGTGGTGAAAAAAAGTGAACATTATATGAACAAAAAAAAGACTTCATTAAAGCCTTAAAACAACGTTTTTTAATCAACCTCATCGGTCTAGGACCGAAGGGCTGTCGGTCTAGGACTGAAGGGTGCTCGGTCTAGGACCGAAGGCCTTTGGGTCTAAGACCGTAAAAAAAGCCTTTTCCTTACACACTTTTTAATTCCTTTTTTATTGGATGTATATCAACACGAACTAGTGAAATAAAACTTAAAATTGAAGTCCATAAAACTAAATTCTAAATACCTGTTTATTTAATTAAAATACAATATTTAATTAGAGCGGCAAATGTTGAAGATAAGTAATAAACGATTTTATTCAGCTGACTTTAACTGAACAGAAGGAAGAAGAGAAAGAGCTTGCTTTAGGGATTCACTTTGTGATTTTCGGATACGAACTGTCATCGAAGCCCCAACACCATAGGCCGATTGATTGATCATATTAGCATCAAACTCTTTTACAATACGCATAACATCGTTAATACTAGGATACTCAAAAGAAAATTCAATATCTTCATCAATAGTATATGTAATAATTTCAGCCTGCCTTAAAGCTTCAGCAGCTGCCTCTCTATAAGCCTGAATTAACCCGCCGGTTCCCAATTTTATTCCCCCAAAATAACGGACTACAATTACCAGTACGTTGGTTAACTCATTGGAGTTTATTTGTCCCAATATGGGTTTACCTGCTGTACTCGAGGGCTCACCATCATCGTTAGCTCTAAACTCTTTCCGTTCGGGACCTAACATATAGGCATAACATACGTGACGAGCATTATGATACTTCTTTCGGTACTCATCTAAATACGTCTCAACATCGGATAGATTCTTCACAGGAAAAGCAAAAGATAAAAACTTACTTCTTTTCTCTGTATATTCTCCTTCTGTTGCAGCAACAATGCTTTTATAGGTATCCTCTATGTTCATATAAACAAAGATAGTGATATTTTAGCAATGTGATAAAATTCAACCGATGAACCCTCTATTTTTTATAAATAGGTGTCTCCCCCTAAAATAGGAGTCTTTTTTGACAACCTACTTTAGTGAGAGACAGTAGAAACACAATCTATTTTGAACTTACCTTTAGAACGAAAATAATTGAGCACCTATTTGGAAAAAAGCCCTATCACCTTGTGGATTCCATAAAACACACGCATAGACAGGAATCTCCAACTTTCCTACTTGAATGTTACGGGACACTTTTAAGGTAATGTGAACAATTCCCGCTTTATCACCATAAAAATGCGAAGAATCACCAGATTTATTTAAAGCAAAAGCACCTCCTACACCCGTGTCAACTCTCCACTCTTTTTTGTTATAAATTGGATATTCTATATAACAAAAAGTAGAATACTTGTTTGCTGTATTAGTAATATTTCGATCACGACCGAAAATCACAGTAGACCAACTCAGAAGTAAAGGAAATTTCTCTTGAAATCTATAACTGACAATAGCGTCAAGAAAGCGCCCTGTTTCACGTGCATTATAGTTAAAGAATTCCTTATTGTTATAACTAGCATCTGGTGAAAAATTATAAGTATCCCAAAAAGCAAGAGAAAATCCCTTATAAATAAAAGTTGCGTGATAATTGAATTCTTTATATGAACCATTTGCATTTGTCCCTCCCCAAACACCTAGTTTAAATCGATTTTTTGAATCTGAAACACTCACATTACTAGTTAATACCAGACCGTCAGCCACTTCAATACCTCTCCACAAATGCATATTTTGCACATTAACATCAAAATGCAACTGTGCTTGTAGATGTAGTGAAGAAAATAATACCACAAATAATAACATCCTTTTCCACATAGTTATATATTTTTTATTTCTTCTGGAATAACTGTCATCGCTCCATGTTGTGAACAAACATAAGCTGAAACTCTCACGGCGAGTTTATGTGCTTCTTTAATACCTTTACCTTTAAGTATGGCAGAACAAAATGCTCCGGTAAAAGAATCTCCTGCTCCAATAGTATCAATAACATCTACTTTTGGAGTTTCAAGAAATGACACATTACCCGGTGTGAATATATAGCTACCATTAATTCCACAGGTAAGAATGAGTATTTTTAGGTTATATTTTGCCAATAGAATCCAGCATTTATCTTGAAAGTCAATACCCGGATAACCGAACATACGACTTAGCAGAACCAACTCTTCATCATTTATTTTAAGAACATTGCATTTGCTTATTGAATTGCACAGTATCTCTTTAGTATAAAATTTCTGCCGTAAGTTGATATCGAAAATCTTCAATACGCTGTCGTCTTTTGGCATCACATCCAAAAAACTATTTATAGTCTCCCTACTCACCACATTGCGTTGAGCTAAGGAACCAAAACATACGGCTCTTGTTTGTTTTGCCAAACTTTCCAATGCAGGTGTGAAAGGGATATTATCCCATGCCGTATTCTCTCGGATTGTATAACTGGGAATTTTGTCTTCATCCAAATCAACTAGTACAGTACCGGTAGGATATGGAACTCTTTCAATATGAGAAATAAGTTTCTTTTCTGATAACCGGGCGAGAATTTCATCGCCCAGTTCATCGTTACCCACTGCACTAACTACCCTGCTCTCCAGTCCAAACTGGGCTACATTATAAGCAAAGTTAGCCGGAGCTCCACCATTTTTTTTTCCTTCAGGGATCATATCCCATAAGACTTCTCCTAATCCTACAACTATATTTTTCATTGTTATTTCAATATTTAAGGCGTCGATTTGTTTTCTATATTTTAACAACTGCTTTTACAATATTCGCTTTATCGCGAACACTACTATCCATAGCATTCTGAATATCATCAAAATTAAAAATATCGGTAACTATACCTTTAAGATTTACTTTACCCTTTTCAACAGCTTCAATAGCCATTGGGTAAATATGACGATAGCGAAAAACCGTTTTAAACGTCAATTCCTTATCCATAGCAAGACTTAAAGGAAGTGTTACCATTCCTGTTTTAGTGTAACCAACCAATACTATAGATGCACCTTTACGAGCGATATGTATGGCTTGCTGTGTAGTAACTTCCATCCCAGCGGTGTCGATTACTAAATCTACTCCTCTACCATTTGTTAGCCGTTCAACTTCTTTTATAATATCAATTTTTTTCGAATTGATAACTTCTGTTGCACCCAATTCCATTGCTTTATCCAAACGTTTCTGCATTATATCAACCACATATACTTCCTCTACTCCTTTAGCTTTCAGAGCCATCAGAGATACCAATCCAATGCATCCGGCACCAAAAACCACAGCAGTCTGCCCGGTATGAGCACCTCCTTGATTAGCAGCATGAAAACCAACGGCAAGAGGTTCAATAAGTGCTCCTTCCAAAGTACTCACATTTTCAGGAAGCTTAAAACATAAATTTGCTTCGTGAGCTACATACTCTTGGAATACACCGTCAATTGGAGGAGTAGCAAAAAAAATCACATCCGGGCAAAGATTATAGTTACCTTCTTTACAAAACTCACAATGTCCGCAAGTTTTCCCTGGTTCTAGAGCCACACGATCCCCCTCTTTCAGATGAGTTACATTTTTTCCAACTTTCACAACGGTACCACCCGGCTCATGCCCAAGTACAAAAGGAGGCTCTACTATATAATCGCCTATTCTACCTGTTTCGTAATAGTGCATATCTGAACCACAGATACCTACGTACTCCAGTTTTATCAATACTTCATTCTCAGCAGGTTGTGGTATGGGTCTTTCAATAAACCCCATTTGTCCAATACCGTTCATAACGGCTACTTTCATTGACTTTTTCATGATGATATAGTTTTAATTATTTATTTAGAATTCTTACGATAGTTAATGATCTTAACCATACGATTATAGTTTTTCTTGTTTAGGCGATAGAAGAACAGAACAACAGCTGTAATGACCCAAAACACTCCGGGAATAGTACTAAATGAGTGTCTCATAATGGAAAGAACAGTATCATTTTGTACAGCATTAGCTTCGTATCCGGCAGAACCAAGAGCTAAGGCTAATAATGCTGTTCCCAATGCCATACCTATTTTATTTCCCAAAGAGATAAAAGAATATTGAAATCCATCATTACGTATTCCGGTACGCCATTCTCCATACTCCACACAATCGGGAATAATGGCATAAATAGCTGTATTAAAGCCGGAAAAGAAAAACTGAGATAGAATAGCGAAAAGATAGAAGGGAACAGGTGATGTATTTGGACTATAAAAGAATAACATAAACATAGTTATACCTGTACCTAGTGCAAAAATTGAGGCTGCATAACCTTTATTAGATGTCCACTTAAAAACCATAGGAAAACAAGCAGCACCTATAATAGAAGGTATAATTATTGCCAATGCGTAAAGAGAGAACAAAGCAGCACTACCCTCCACATAAGTGAAATAATAGAGCATATTTGCATTTCTTCCATATAGTACGAATCCAAACAATATCTGTCCCAATAAAGCCAAAAGGAACGGCTTGTTACGAATAACGGATTTAATCTGTTCTTTTAAAGGAAACTTCTTCTCTTTGGGAATCTCAACCACTTCTTTGGTCTTTGCAAAACAGAATAAATGACAAGCAGCAAAAATTGCACCATAAAGTATAGCTACCAACAGATAACCTTGCTTTTCATTTCCACCACCAAATTTCTCAATTAATGGGATAGTTATAATATTAATAACACCAATTGCAATCATAGCACTCACCGAACGATAAGTATTAAGTTTTGCTCGTTCATGAATATCCTGAGTCATAGCTCCGCACAGAGTACCGTAAGGAAGATTAACACAGGTATACCCCAACACAAGAATACAATAGGTCACAGTCATATAAGTAATCTTACCCGTCTGACTCCAATCGGGATGTGCCCAAAAAGTCAGAACCAATACAATAGCCGTCAAAGGAGCAGCTACAAGTAACCAAGGACGATATCTTCCCCATCGGGTATTGGTTTTATCGCTTAATGCACCAACTATAGGATCATTAATAGCATCCCAAAAACGAGACAATAACATTAGTGTTGCTACGGCTCCCATACTAATTTTAAATACATCCGTATAAAAAATCATAAGGAAGTTTCCAACGAACATCCAGCTGAAGTTACAGCCGACATCTCCCATTCCATAAGCAAATTTGCTTATAAATGACAATTTTGAATTTGATTGATTGTGTTTCATGATATTTTAGTATTTAGACTTAATTCTTGATGTGCTTCACAGGCAAATATATCTTTGGAGTTGATATAAAAACAGCTTCTCACTAAGAATATATCTCGCAACCGTTCCCGATACCGTTCCCAAAATTCGACACCGTTCCCAAAAACGAGACTGTTAAGGTAAATGTGTCATAATCCTGAACTTTACCTTAGCATTAATCACTATTTTTATTTATGTTTGTAAGTAATCAATGACACTAATCTGAATAATATGAAACACGCGACTATTCTTGATATAGCCCGCGAATTGGGAATCTCCAAATCTACTGTTTCCAGAGCTCTAAGAGGGGACGATAAAAACGTTAACAAGGAAACCAAACAAAAGATACTTGAGGTAGCTAAAAGATTAGGTTATAAACGCAATGAACTAGCTGTTAATCTACGTAAGCAGAGTACACGAACTATTGGTATTGTTGTCCCTGAAATGGTTACCCCTTTCTTTATGAACTTCATTACATATGCTCAAAAAATATTGAATATGCAAGGTTATCGTGTTACACTTGCTCAATCGCACGAAGACCCTAAAGCAGAAGAAATGAACCTGCAAATGTTTGAAGATTATCGGGTAGAGGGAGTACTTATTTGTGCCTGTCATAATAAAAAAAACCTAGATATTTATCGTCACATGATTTCAAAAGGGATAAAAATGGTTTTTTTCGATCGCACGATTAATGATATCCCTGTATCTAAAGTCCAAATCAATGATTATTTGAAGTCTTTTTTTATGGTAGAACACTTGATTCGTAACGGGAGGAAAAAGATTGTTCATTTAGCCGGTCCTTCATATATTCAAAATTCAATAGATCGTAGAAAAGGTTATCTGGATGCATTAGAAAAGTTTCAAATTCCTTATAACCCGGAGTACGTCATTGATGCAGGAGTTGATCCTATTCATGGTGAACAGGCTATGGAGCAACTCATAAGTAAAGGGATATTATTTGATGCTGTGTTTTGTTTTACAGAAATGTCTGCACTCGGAGCAAAAGGATATTTGCAGAAACAGAAGTATAATATCCCGGGAGATGTGGCCATCTGTTGTATGTCGGGTACTTTACTGTGTGAAATTGTGCACCCGCCCATCACAGCTGTTGAACAACCCGTTGAACTAATGGCAAAAGAAGCCACCAGATTATTAATGGATAGGTTAAATAACCCATCACAACCAGAGGAGACGGTTATATTAGAGGCGGAAATGAGGGTAAGAAAATCGACAGGTAAGAACGTATAAACACCTTATACAAAACTCTATGATTTCATGTTATACCAATTCTAATTTACAGCCTATTTTATCTGTCTGGGAACGATCAGTAAAACATACCCACCATTTCTTGAGGGAAGAAGATTTCAACCGATTAAAATATATACTTCCTTCAATAATGAAACAGGTCACATTATATACCTTTACAGTAGATAATCAAGTAGCGGGTTTCTTAGGGGTATCCACCGAGGAGATAGAGATGCTTTTTGTCGATCCTCTTTATATTGGAAAAGGAGTAGGCAAAGCTCTTCTGTTATTTGCTCTCAATCAGTTAAAGCTAACTCAAGTAAGTGTAAATGAAGAAAACACAAAAGCTCTAGATTTCTACAAACATTTTGGATTCAATATTACAAACAGAAGTTTAATTGACGGATTTGGATTTAAATACCCCATACTACATCTAAAAAAAGAGTAGAATTTCTAAAATGAAACCCTACTCTTTATATTTAACTAACTGTCCGTTGTCTACTTAATCCAACTTATGAATAACTAGTCCGGATCTTAACTTCGGTTCAAACCAAGTAGATTTTGGAGGCATAATATTACCTGTATCGGCAATGGTCATTAATTGATCCATGGAAACAGGGTAAAGTGCAATGGCCAATTTCATTTCTCCATTGTCCACTCTACGTTCTAACTCTCCAAGGCCACGAATTCCTCCTACAAAATCCACACGTTTATCTGAACGTAAATCTTTTATATCCAATCTTTTATCTAAAATATAATCAGAAACAATATTAGCATCTAATACACTTAAAGGATCACTTTCATCATAAGTTATATCTTTAGCTAATAATTCATACCATACCCCTTCTATATAAAGACCAAAAGTATGTTTTTTACTGGGTTTATATGCTTCTTTTCCTTTTTTGGATACAACAAAATCATCTTCTAAAGCTTTGAGAAACTCATCTTTAGTATATCCATTCAGGTCTTTTACTACACGATTGTAATCTAAAATAGTTAATTGAGATGCGGGAAAACAAACGGCCATAAAATAATTATAATTCTCTGTTCCGTTATGGTTTGGGTTTTGTTTCGCTTTTTCTTCTCCCACTAAAGCTGCTGCAGCTGAACGGTGATGCCCATCAGCAATGTATAAATAAGGAATTTCCGAGAAAGCTTGTGTAATAACATCAATGTCTTGAGCCTCATCAATAATCCAAAAGATGTGTTTAATTCCATCGGCTTCAACCGTAAAATTATATTCAGGTTCTGTTTGAATGTATTTAGATACAATATGATCTAAACGCACATCATCGTGGTAAGCAAAAAAGACAGGTTCCATATTTGCATTCGTTATACGAACGTGTTTCATTCTGTCTTCTTCTTTGTCTCTACGTGTTAACTCGTGTTTTTTAATGACTCCGGATAAATAATCTTGGACCGATGCACCAACAACTAAACCATACTGAGTTTTGCCATTCATCTCTTGTGCATAAATGTAGTAGCACTCTTTATCATCTTGTTTCAGCCAACCATTCTCTTGAAATAACCTAAAATTCTCTACTGATTTATCATAAACCACTTGATCGTGCTCGTCAATGCCCGGAGGGAAATCAATCTCAGCACGTGTTATTCTGTAAAGAGACTTATCATTTCCTTTAGCTTCTTCCCGAGCTTCTTCTGAGGTTAAAACGTCGTATGGACGACAAACCACTTTTTCTACAATTTCTTTTGAAGGGCGTAATCCTTTAAAGGGTTTTACATTAGCCATTTTTCTGTGTTTCTATGTTATTTGTGTTAATTATTCAGATGGTATTAAACCGATAGTTTACTCTTTTAGTAAAGCAAAAACAAATAAAAAAGAGAGTGGTGTTAATGGGTACATACAACTCTCTTTTTTATTTCTATATCTTAAGCTTTCATTCTTATTTTAATAGAGTCAAAGCTTCTTTAATTCTCTTCATAGCTTCTACTATGTTTTCGTCGCTCGTAGCATAACTCATACGAATGCACTCTGGAGAGCCAAAAGCATCTCCACCTACACAAGCTACATGAGCATTGTTCAATAAAAAGAAGGCTAAATCTGATGCACTTTCAATGGTCTCACCATTTGCTGATTTGCCAAAGTAATAACTGCATTTTGGAAATAAGTAGAAAGCTCCTTCGGGTACACTCACCTCGAATCCTGGAATTTCTTTAGCTAAAGAAACAATTAAATCTCTACGACGAGAGAAAGCTTTTCTCATCTCTTCTACAGGCTCTTGACTACCCAAATAAGCCTCTTCTGCAGCTTTCTGACTAATGGAACTAGGCCCGGATGTATATTGTCCTTGTAGCTTATTACATGCTGAAATTAACCAATCCGGACCGGCAGCAAAGCCTAAACGCCAACCAGTCATAGCATAAGCCTTAGATACTCCATTTATGACTAATGTGCGATAGAACATATCAGGACAGGAAGCAATACTTTCATGTTTTCCACTGTAATTAATGTGCTCATAAATCTCATCTGATAGGATAATTACATTGGGGTACTTTTTCAACACTTCAGATAGCCCAATTAGCTCTTCTTTACTATAAACCGAACCGGTAGGATTAGAAGGAGAACACAAAATTAAAGCCTTTGTTTTAGGAGTAATAGCCTGATCCAATTGCTCTGGAGTGATTTTAAAATCCTGATCAATACCAGCGGAAACAATAACAGGAGTACCTGAAGCTAACTTCACCATTTGTGGATAACTCACCCAATAAGGAGCAGGGATGATAACTTCATCTCCAGGATTTACTAACGCAAGAATAGCATTACAAACACATTGCTTTGCTCCATTACCACAGGTAATTTGATTGGGAGTATATGTCAAACCATTCTCTTTCTCTAGTTTGTCAGCTATCGCTTTACGTAAAGAGGGGTAACCAGAAACAGGTGAGTAATAGGTAAAGTTTTCATTAATTGCTTTTTCAGCAGCTTGCTTAATAGCGTCAGGAGTATGAAAATCCGGTTCACCAACACTCATATTAATGATATCTATACCTTGAGCTTTTAACTCATTACTCTTTTGTGACATTGCAAGAGTCTCCGATGGAGACAAGCTATTCAATCGATCCGATAGTAAATTATTCATTGTCTAATTTTTATTTATAGTGTTACTTTTTTAAATGCAAAGTATGCCCCATACGTTCTTTTTTTGTCTTCAAGTAGCGTTCATTATATGGATTAGGAGTAATTTCAATAGGTACATTTTCAACTATTTCCAAACCATACGACTCTAATCCAATTCGTTTAACCGGATTATTACTCATCAGTCTCATTTTCTTAACACCTATCTCACGCAGAATTTGAGCACCTACCCCATAGTCTCTTTCATCGGGATCAAAACCTAAGTGAATATTGGCGTCAACTGTATCATATCCCTCTTCCTGCAATTTATACGCTGCAATTTTATTCATCAAGCCAATACCTCTGCCCTCTTGGTTCATATAAACAACAACCCCTTTTCCTTCTTTTTCAATTAGTTGCAGAGCTTTGTGTAATTGTTCTCCACACTCACAACGACAAGAACCGAACACATCGCCGGTCATACAAGAAGAGTGTACTCTAACTAAGATAGGCTCATCTGCCTTCCATTCTCCTTTTATTAAAGCCACGTGTTCCATCCCATTGGATACCTGACGGAAAGGAATTAAATGAAAATGACCAAACTCAGTTGGCATATCCACCTCAACCCCTTTTTCTACAATAGATTCCTGTTGAAGTCGATAGGCAATCAAGTCTTCTATACTAATTATTTTAAGTTCAAATTCCTCTGCTACCTTTTTCAATTGAGGTAAACGTGCCATTGTACCATCTTCATTTAAGATTTCAATCAAAGCAGCCGCAGGATAAAGTCCGGCTAAGCGAGCCATATCTATCGCAGCCTCCGTATGTCCAGCTCTTCTTAAAACCCCTCTGGTTCTTGCTTTCAAAGGATTAACATGACCTGGCCTGCCAAAATCTGAAGGCTTGGTTTGAGGAGATGCTAAAGCACGTATAGTAGCTGCACGGTCATAAATAGAAACTCCTGTTGTGCAACCTTCTATTAAATCAATAGTTTCAGTAAAAGGTGTTTCATGAATGGAGGTATTAGTAGATACTTGCATATGAAGTTCTAATTCAGCACAACGCTCTTCAGTAATTGGAGCACATAACACTCCTCTACCGTGAGTTAACATAAAGTTTATTTTCTCAGGAGTTACTTTTTCTGCAGCAATAATAAAATCACCCTCATTTTCACGATCTTCATCATCTACTACTATAATAAATTTTCCTTCTCGAAAATCTTCTATAGCTTCTTCTATTGTATTTAATTGTATTTTTTCCATAAGTCTTATATATAATTCTATTCAATGAGGATCTCACCCTCATCTATTCTTTATCTTCTATTATGTTCAACAGAGTGGATCTCCTTTTTTACAAGGTTTTCCAACTCTTTGTTTATAGTTAGCACCTTTTTGAAATCCTTGTGTAATTGAACTCTAAAAATCCAAATTCTAAAGTAAAAAAACAATCCCAATGGAACAAATATTCCCACAATCATATTTAGTTTATGATTTTCAAAAGGTGGTTTCAACGCATCAATAGCTAATATGGGATACTTATTTAATGTGGCTAATATCTGTTGTGATTTAGTATTTGATAGTACCTCTATTATTTCTCCTAGTTCACTATTCAAATCCACGTATTGTTGTCCCCAATTATGAGAACTCCAAACTTTGATATAATTAGGAATTTGTAATAGTTGGCGTTTCTTCAGTAAGTCAGTGATTTTTTCTGCTAGATTGTTTATTTTTTGAGCAATTTCCGGATAGTTAGGATCGTGAATAATAACCTCTTTTTTACTCAGATGTCTTACACTTCGTATACCAAAGAATCTCTTTATTGCATTAATATAAGTTCCTGCATCTAAAATAACTGAATCGTGATTTGATTTATAAGTTAGGAAAGCTCCTATGGGTGCAAGTACTAAAGTACTCAACCACATCCCTATTTCCAGAATCCATTTGCCATCACGAGCCATTTTATAACCTGTACGATCTACAACGTAATAAAAGATAAAGATTAACACAGAGATTACAACAGGCATCCCCAACCCTCCTTTACGTATAATAGCTCCAAGAGGAGCTCCAATAAAAAAGAAGATTAAGCAGGCAACAGACAAAGTTAATTTATTGTGCCACTCAGTTTGGTGTCTACGGATATTTCCATCAGTTTGAACCAAAGTATAACTTTTAAAATTCCAGTCGTTACTTATGTTTTGAGTTCTCGACTGTGCGCTATTTATAATTTTCTGTTTTTCTTTAAGTGTAGAGGTTTCAAACAGACTATCTACAGTATAAGTTGTAACCCCAAAGTTCTCTATACTGAGACTATCTTGTTGATTCAGATTTGTTTCTTCCTGATATATTCCACTTTTAGCAGAAGTATAATAATCTCGCCCTATACTATCGGATATGTGAGTCATAGAATCAATCGATGCAGATAACACCGCCATATTTTTACTATTGGCTTGAGATTCCATAATACTTTCATCTGCCATATTAAAATCAGAATCGAAAGCAATTAAAGTGTGTTTTTCTTTAAAGGTTTCTCTTCGATACGGAACATTTTCATTACTAGAAGATTGGGGCCTTAAATTAGCAAATAACTCTCCTGAATACAGATGGAGTGCCAAATGTTGTTTATCAGCGGTCATTTCTAACTTACCTGTATCAGCAACAATAATTTGGGCATTTTCAAACCCATTTGTAAAGTCATAAATCATCACTTGATGTAGCATTCCCGTCTTTCTATCTTTATGCTTTACGTAGATGTTAATACCACTCACTTCATCATAAAACACCCCTTCTGGAATATCTAATTCAGGAGATTTTTGCTTCATTGAAATAAGCAGCGTATACAATTTCTTTTGTGCGTTGGGACCGATGTTATTTTGGAATACAAATGAAATACCGGACAGTAGAAAAGCAAAAATAATTAAGGGCCGCATAATTTCCAACAAGGATATTCCGGCAGATTTCATCGCTAATAGCTCATACCGTTCCCCAAAGTTTCCAAAAGTAATTAAAGAGGCTAAAAGAATGGCTAAAGGCATTGAAGTAGGGACTAAGCTTAAAGCCGAATAGAAAAAGAACTCACCCAACACTTTCATTTCAAGTCCTTTCCCCACCATTTCATCTACATAACGCCATAAAAACTGCATCATGAAAATGAATAAACAGATAAAGAAAGTCGCAATAAAGAGCAAAATAAAACTCTTCAGTACAAAACGATCTAACTTTTTTAGTCTCAGCATCTTTGGGGTTTATATTTGTCCGTCAATCAAGATGCAAAATTAATACAAAAAAAGGAGGGAGGAAACCAAATTGATTGAAAGTTATCTATAAACCTGCAACTTCGCGTAAACGATCAATCTCGGCATCCCATAAATCAATCTGGTCATCAACCTCTTCTTCATTCGCAAAATCAACAACTTCTAGCACATATTCGTTAGTCAATTCATTTTGCACCATACGAATTTCAAAGTACTCTCCTCTATTCATATTCTCCATCCAGCGGAACCGAATAAAAGAATAGAGTCGATAGCCAACAATCTCAGCCTCTTTAGTTTCCGATTTTTTCCAGGTAAATGTTACTTTCTTATCTTTTATGTTTACTTTATCTGCAAACCAACTCTCTAATCCTGATGCTGTACTTATTACATTCCAGAGGATTTCTTTTGATGGTGCTTCCAGTAAATATTCTAATTCTATTTTCTCTCTTTTCATAGTCTTTTGCTTAAGTCTCACACTGCAATATACAGAGTTTTTTTAGATTACCATATTTCTTTGTACATCTATTCAAAAAAAGTAAAAGAATAAGACCAAAGAGATTCAAAATAAAAATGAAACACCCTATTCATAGAGAAACGATTCAAGAGTTGCAACTTCCGGAAGTAAAAAAAGAGAAAAAACAAGAGAGGTAGCAATCACCACCTCTCTCTCGTTGTTAATATTACATTATAATGAAGCAAGAGTTATTGATATACATCTTTATACCAATCCAACTTTTTATAAGCTTCTTCTATTCCCATTTTTTTATTGTCAACTACACCAAATCTGTTAATACTTAGCCCGGAGTAAAAATCCACAGTTATAATTCTGTTCAATCTTGTTGATCTTGCTCCACTTAAAACTGTTTTAGTCGAGTTTTTAAATAAAATGGTTTTATTTAGTTGATCTTGCAGAGTAGCTAGTTCTTGCTTATCAACAAAAGAATGCATATAATGAACAAAATCATAAAATATAGGATCTCCAAAAGCATGATCAAAACCTTGAATTTTACGAGTAGACCATCTACCATGTATATCTTCTAGTTTATAATTTTTCATAATTTTATTCATAACTGAAGCTAAGTTTCTAAGTTCTCCTGTTTTCACCAAACTGTAAGACGCTCCTCCATTTTCTCGTTCATTTTTATCATACTCATTAAACACATTTTTAGCTACTTCTTCATAATCAATGTCTTTTTTCAATAATAAAGGCACTAAAGAAGGATAAGGATGACCTGTAGCCGGAAGTAAAGAGGTTCCTCCTAAAATATAGTCCGTCTTATCTCTTAACTGATAAACCACTTCAACACATTGCATTAAACAAGCATCAAAAATGATATACTCAAATGTATTTTGAGGAATTGCATTAGCCAAATCTTTAATTTCCATGGAATATACTGCTGGTGTTCTCCCATATTTATCTTCTCTTAAGTCTTCACCAAAAGATCGAGTCTGGACTTCACAGTTTGGAAAACAAGCAGGCAGCCAGCCTGTACCATGCGACCAAAGAATTAGACCTTTCCTTTTTGCACTTTTGGCATGATTCAGGTAATCTGAAAGGACCAAGTCAAGACGTTCTTTAGAAGCAGAGTTTGCTTCAGAATAGGTTTGTACAGTATCTACCTTCTGCTCTGAATCTTTTTTATAAACTTTCAAAAGTAAAGGAGGATTCTCAAGACTACTTGACTCACCATCATAGTAGATAAACACATCTCCTTCGGTCTCCGTATTTTGTATACCCTCTTTTATTTTCTCTATATTATTGAGTGCATCTCGATCCAAATCATTATCAGCAACCATATAAATAAGGACTGAAGATTTATTGGAATTTACTGTAGTGGGGGGTGCAGTATCAATATTCAAATCTTTTTCACAAGAAGATAAGAAAACTAAAAATGAAGCAAAACAGAAAATGGTTTGAAAATATTTTTTTATAATCATTATTTAGAAATTAATAAAAAAGTAGTCATTTCTTTTGTAAAAACCCAACAACCGAATTTTCTTTCATCGGATTTTTAAACTCTACTTTTAGTTTTGTATGTTCTTTGTTCTCAAAAGAGATAAATTTAAATTCAAAATCACTCATTCCATAGGTTGTTTCAACCACAAGATGATCAGTATAGTTGGTATTAAATGTTCCTTCAATTTTATCTCCGGATGATAATACACCAATAAACCCTCCGTCTTTACTAAATTTCATTGATTTTATTATTCCTTTATCTACCTTCATTTCATCGGAAAGTACTTTCCATTCGGTATCGAAGAAAGAAGACTCAAAATGAAGTGTTTTCTGACGGTCCATACGGAATAAATCATTTTTTTGATGAGGATTTTTACCCATAAATACGGAAATATATTCAAAGGAGTTCCCTTCAAAAGTTTTAGCCACTAAGGTTAAGTAATCTTTTCCTTTTTCGCCTAATTCAGGTATATCAATTCGAATATAAAACTTGCTTTTGGCAGTAAAAAATCGATAGATTCCTTCGTAATTACTATTGTGAGTAGAAAATCTACATTTGTTATTTTCATAAAATGAAAAATCAAATAACTTGCTGGTTGAATACCCTTTATCCATATACGAAATAGTCCAAGAACCCTCAATAGATTGTTTTTGTCCTTCTATTTCTGCATTATCTCCTGTAACAGGTAATGGCTCGTTCTTTACAGTCTCTTTTTCACAAGAAGAGAAACAAATACTTAAGCATAATAAACTCAGTAATATCAATTTAAATGAAGTGAGTGTCATTTCTTTTATTGTTTAGAACATAAATACACCATAGAATCAACTCCTGAGTATTTATCATTATTAAAGAATTCAATTAAAAACATCTTTTAGCGAATTGATGGCAATAGTTTCTACAACTCCCATAGCATCATTTTGTATTCTGAAAGTGTTTAACCTCTTATGTTCTTCACCAGGGTTACAGATGAAATGAATCATAGTATCCAAGTCTTTTCTCATAAAGTTATCGTGCATTGTTGCACGCAAACTACCCTTGAAACTAACATTCAGTTCAGCTAAATAATCATTTTTCAGATTGCCTAAACTAAGCTCATTAAAAGTAAGGCTCATTTTTTCCAATACTCTTTTATCGCCCAAATTCATAGAGGAGAGAGTTAATGAGTGATTTTCACTAGAGATGAAATTTAAGCTATACACATATATATTTTTAGCCTTATCCGGAGTAACTAATTTACCGTTTTCTAAAGGAACCATAATAGAAATTGCAGCTTGACAACCTATTCCTATATTTTCAAAATCAATGTTCCATCGGGTACATTTAAGGTCTTTACCATCCACGCTATAATTATAAATATTTACTTCTTTTTCATCATCGTCGGCAAATCCATACAATTCAACCTTTAATGATTTAGCCTCATTAGACATTGGAAGAATATCTTCATCATAATAGTTACGAACAACTTTTATGGTATTTTTCTCATCGGGTTCTTGAGTATCAACTAGTTCTTTTACAATACATTTTACTACTTCCGATTTTAGATTCTTATATTGGGCATAAACAGAAAACATACCTACATTAGTAAAGGTATAAGTGTTACCCACGAATTCTAATCCATCAATAAACAACTTTATGTCTGTTGTTAAAACATCATCTTTATCATCTTTTACAGTAAAAGCAACAGTCTTTCCAACAGGAATCTCATTTGGATTTGTGTTTAATTCCAAATAAACTTGCTTTTCTTCTTTAGCATCTGCTTTTATAACCTCAATTTGAAGTTCGTTACTATGATTTTTTTTATATTCCGCATATACTTTAAGAGTTGTTTCTTCTGTTACTTCAAAATGATTTCGTTTAATAGTTTTTCCGTTAACGTAAAAAACGATAGATGGATCTGCTGTTACATCTACATCGTTAAACTTGGCTGAAAGAATGACATTCTGCCCTAAAATCGCTTTATTTTCAAGTTCACAATTCGATTTCAGAAATAAAACTCCACCCTCTCCTTGTACTATTTTTTCCTTCTCGCAAGAAGTAAAAGAAATGACAAATAATGAGATTACAATTAGTTTTAAAAAAATAAGATTTTTCATTTGTTTTTATTTATTGATTGTTTAAAAAACGAATAATTATAAACCGGATAATTATTCCGAGTGCAAAATTCGGAAGTTTAATTCATCTCATCAATCACTATTTTTAGGTATTTTTTACCCAATTTAGATAATAAATACCACAGATATATGATTAAACACAAAACTAGACAGACTTACCTCTCGTTTATATTCCGAAGTTTTAGATAAGCAAAAAAAAGAATCGAAAAATAAAAATCAATAAATAGAGCTATATAAGATGAGAAAGAATAATAGGTTTCAATGAATAAAAGAACAATAAAAAAAGCTCTTTTATAAACAAAAAACATCATCACACATCCACAGAAAGACAAACAAGATGTAATAAACTTTCACAAAAAAATATAGAGTTAATACTTAAGAAAGGAAGAAGTAGTGATAGAAAAGGAGCAAAGTTTTCAATAGAATGAAAAAGGGAATAAAAAAAGAGTCATTGTCACTTTTCACAAAGAAAGGACATTCTTTTACTAAGGAACAAATTAACACCTCCTAGACCGAAGGGCTATCGGTCCTAGACTGAAGGGTGCTCGGTCTAGGACCGAGGAGGGTTGAGTCCTAGACCGACCGACACCCTCATTTCAAAGCTTAAAACAAAGCTTTTAAAAGGGTTTAATATCTATTATAAAAAGCAAAATTATTTTAGAAACGAAAACCTAAACCAAGAAAGAAAGAGTGCATGAAGCTTTGTTTTTTAGGATTAAGTTTTCTTCCTTCAATGGTTATATTTCTAGTCCCACTATATAAGTCGTAATTTGAAAAAGAATACCCTATAGAGAAAATAGCTCCACCTTCTAATTCTAATGACAGGGCTCCTCTAAACTGATAAAAAACGGAAGAAGCTCCTTCATTTTGCACACGAACTACTTTGTCAGCAGACCAAACACCGGGTTGATTCGGATAGTACTCAACATCAAACACTGCATTTGCAGGTAGTGGGAGAGTTAAACCAGGCATAAAGGTAAAATACACCTCACAATCCTTATCTTTACCAAACACTACAGAAGGGGTTGAAAATTGCAGTGAAGGACGTATGGAGAAAAAGTGACTTCCATCATTTTCACTTCCTGCACTCCAATTCCATTGTTTATCTTGTGACTTTCCGGCAAACCCTTCCTCATTAATAGGACGAGAAAAGACAAGACCTAAAGTTACCCCAACATAACGAAAGGGTTGATAGGTTACCGAGGGTTCAACTTCCCAAGCTGAGTAATTAGTAAGAGTTCCCAAAAATTCTGCCTTCCAATATTTTCTGGGCACTTTTTCTTCTGCATAAACAGATATCCCTATTAACAGGAATAATCCTATTAAAAGAAATCTGCAATTATTCATTCTCATTTAGACGTTCTTCTATTTTTGTTTGCAAAGGTAGTTGTTTTCACAAAAAACAACTCATTCCTTTTCTTTCTTATTATATTACGAGTTCAACTCATTTTAATTATAAAAAAACAGGAGCATTTATATAAACACTCCTATCTTCTTTCTATAATATATTAAATCATTTATTATTTATCAGACCAATTCTTATGATCTTCACTGGAAAGATGACTCCACTCAGTTTCATAGGGTTCACCCTTAATTACAAGCTCATCATCAAAAAGTTCTTTAACAAGAATTTCTAAAGTTTCAGTCTGTTGTACACCTTCACCCCTTAATCCAAATACCATATTTGCTTTATGGCCTTCTTTTCTTAATTTCCGTAGATTTTCTTCTAAATCCCATTGTCCAACAGAATTAGTTTTATGGAAAACATACCCACGTTTTCTCTAGATATTCCCTCAAAATCTTCAGTATAATCAGAAAGATCACCATAATCTGGAAGAACATAATCCACAAAACTGCCAGGTTTGCTCCCTTCAACATCTACCATCTTTCGTAATGCCTTATATGAATATACAGCTGTGATTTTATCAGGCATAACTTTTTTTATTTCATATGCTAAGCGAGATGAAGACTCAAAACTTAATGTAGGTAGCAACACAGCAGGATCACCTGCCCCATCAACTTTATTATACCCGTACTCATCATCTAAAAACAAACCATCCAAACCATAAAAATCATTAAACTTTTTCAACTCTAATGCAAAGTTTCTACAAGCATCATTCGTTAAGTTAGCAAGACCCGCTGGATTTGCGAGACCATCAAGAGCTCCGTGTGGAGTTAATCCAAAGATTACTTTCATTCCTTGATCCTGAAGGGGTCTTACATATTTTTCAATGTTATCAAACAAGAATTTATTTTTCTCATTTAATGATACCTGTACTTTCTTTGTTTTGTGATTGTAATGTACATTAGCAGAAAATAATATGACTGCATCAAAAAGATACTTATCGCTTTTTTTCAACTTAAAATTCAGATGATTTAATGGGTTATCATTATTTATTTCCATACAACTGAAAATTTTAATACCGGTTGATTTTTCAATATTATTCCCCATAGATTTAACTATAATAGCTATATAAGAATCTTTTTCAGGAATCACAACATCACCTTTATTCACAGTAGCTTTCAATGGTACAACATACTCTTTCCCCATTTCCATTGTTTCTCCATACTGAATGTTAATAGTCAGTGAATCTGAAGCCATATTTCCGCTTTTAATATTTACTGTTTCTCCTGAAACAGTAATAAGCTCTTTAGGATAAACTTTATATGTTTTTTTATATTTAGCATTAATAGCCTCAACTAATGAAGCATCATATTTATATGATACTTCAATATCTTCTACTGCTTTTCTTCTCAAAACAAAGTTTATTTTTTTCTCTAAAACTTTCCCTTCTCTTATTTGCATATTAATTTTCTGTGCAACGGCATGTTCAGCATAAGCATATCCATACAACTGTCCTAAAGAGTCATTATCTTTATCATTACAACCAGTCGTAAAGGATACTACAAAAATTGAAATTAGCATTAACCTCAATAATAGTATATATTCGTTTCTTTTCATTTTTTATCCTTTTTAAATAATTATCTGTTTATTCAAAGTTGTTTTCTTGTTTATTTGGGTTCTTATCCCACCATAATTTTGTTGCATAATCATCTTTTCCCTCTAAAAGTTGCAATACATTTTCGTAATTTGGCTTATCTTTTTCAACCTTAGGATATGGTATTCGAGATGCTAAATTCTCCGTAAGAGAATCATCACCACTTAAGTTTATAAGCACAGGGAAAAATTTAGGATAACCGGTGCGTCGTTGTTCACTCCATGCCTCTTGACCTAGAGGGAACATTGCAATCCATTTCTGAGTTATTATTTTTTCTAATTTAGTTTCCATTTCATCAGATTCTTCCCATTTAATAGTAGCCTCCGATTCGTTCTCTACATCGTAGTCAACTGATGGATCAATGAGTAAATCATCTCCAAACAAGCTATAATCTTCTGGTGTATTATCTTCATCGTTAAGATAATTATCAATATCTTCTGCATCTGTGATACCATATTGTTCAAATGAAACACGTATACCTTTTTCATAAAACTCTTGAGCAGTTCCTCCCATATCCCATCCTATCAATGCTCCTTCAGCTCTAAGAAAATAAGATTCGCTAGCAGGCATAATTAATAGTTTACTACTAGCAACAGATGTACTTGTAGAAAACTTTTTAGCTACTTCTTGAGATGTAACAGTAATTCCAGATCTAATACCAACAAAAATAGATTCTTCTTCATCCCAATTACTAGCCTCTGTTTTTGTAAAATACTTAGCACGTCTAGGGTCATTGTATCCATTCATATAACAAATAATATCAGCACAAGCTCTTGCATCACCCCATTCAACAGCAATCTTGAATAAGCCATTGGGTTGAAAAGAGTTATAAGCATTATCAGCATTTGTATTCATAACGCCAAATTCATGTTTTACTGCAGATTCAGCTTTCTCTTTGGCCAACTCAGGTGCAGCAAATCGCACTCTCATTGCCATTCTTAATTTCAATGTGTTTGCATAAACAACCCATTTTTTATAATCATTCCCATATATATTATCTAAAAGATCACTACTTGCAGCATAGCCTGGATTTTCCTTATAAAACTCAGTAAGATAGGCTATAGCCTCATCCAGTTCTTCAAACATTTTCTTATACAAGGTTTCTTGGTCATCGTACTCTACAGCCAAATCACCAGGTCTTAATTGTGTATAAGGAAGAGGTCCATGCATATCTGTAAGTCTTTGAAAAGCTGTCACTCTCAAGATTTTAGCAAAATGATATAAGTGCTGAAAGCTCTCTTCATCTTTAGCTAGCTTTTCTACTTCAAAGAAACTTCTTCCAGTATATTTATATGTGTCTTCCATTGGAATCTTCAGCCAATTATCCGGAGCATTAAATGTTTGAAAGTGACTTTGCCAACCTGATTTAGAAACAGAGAAATAGCGTCCATAAACATCTCCAATAAAGCTTTGAGTCATTTGGTATGCGTTTTCCTGTACCGGATAAGCATAATTTATTAATGTTGGGAAATGTGATTTTATAAGATAATAACCTTCTTTCATTTCCTTTTCTGTTGGTTCTCCCGGATTACGATTAAAATCCTCAAAGTCTGCAGTACAAGACATAACAAGAACCATTACTGTAACACTTGAAAATACTCCCAGAGTATATATGATATAATTAAAAAACTTTTTCATTTTTTTCTTTATTAAAATTCTGCTTTTATACTAAAACCAATATTTCTTGTGCTAGGTTGCATAAAGAAATCAATTCCTTGATAGAATGTTCCTGTACTTCCTGTTAATTCAGGATCAAATGGAGCATCTTTATAAATTAACCACAAGTTACTAGCAACAAATGAAAGATTAAGTTTTAATTTATCTCTAAATACTTTTTGAGGAATCGTATATCCAATACTTATTTCTTGTAATCTAACATTATCTCCTTTATAAACATAATCAGATAAAAGCCCATCTCTTGATCCTGTTGCAGTATAGTAATCTTCCGGATTAAAAACAACATCATCTACTACAACAGCACCTCTATCTCTAGCAATGGCAGTTTTCTTAGTTACTCCAAATCCGTCTAATATTGCTTCTGTTGGAGACATAACAACACCACCTAGACGAGCAGAAATCATAAAACCGAAATTGAAATCTTTCCATAAGAAAGAATTACGGAAACCTAAATTCCATTTAGGAAGTACTGAGCCAACATATTTTTCAGTATTCTCTAACGCAGGCATTTTTTCTGTTGGATCTAATACTAAATTCCCTTTTTCATCTTTAGCAATTTGTTGTGTAACATAAAGATCTCCCATTGAACCACCTTCTTTAAGTTTATAGGTAGAGGCTCCTACAGCTTCTCTTTTCCCATTAAACATTTTACCTACAGGTATTTTATCACCATCTACATCAACAGTGGCATTTTTATCAATTAGTTTTAATATTTTGTTATTATTAAATCCAGCTGTAACATCACCAATCCATCTTACTTTTCCTATTTTCAGATCTGTCCCCAATGCTAACTCTACACCTTGATTTCTAACATCACCAGCTTGTACATACATCTTAGTATATAATGATGTAGCAGAAATATCTAAGGTTAATGTTTGATTTATAGTATTGGAATGATAGTAGGTTAAATCAAAATTCAATTTGTTCTCAAAGAATTTTGCAGAAACACCAAACTCCCATGAATTGGTTTTTTCCGGCTTCATATCTGAAAGAGGCAAGAAAGTATTGGAGTTAAAACTGCGGAAATCCTTATTATATTGATAAGTAGGTATAGATAAATTTCTTGGAATGGGTGAACCCACTGAAGAATATGAGCCTTTTAACTGTAAATAGGATATTTGCTTTGGAAGTTTTACTGCTTCCGAAAGAAGGAAAGATAATCCAACAGAAGGATAGAAAAATGATGAGTTTATTGTTTTAGCCAACTGGGAAGCCCAATCATTACGTCCTGTCAAAGTTAAATAAAGCATATGTTTGTACCCTACTTCTAAACTAGCAAAAACAGATTGTTCTTGTGTATGCCAACCATTATGTATAGGATAGGTTTTAGAAGAGGTCATATCTAAATTACTTAATGCAAAATAATTAGGTATAACTAGAGGTCCTTCCATTCCTTTGGAAATATTTTTAATATCTGAAATACTAGCACCAACAATAGGATTAACAGAAAAATCACCCCAAGTTTTATTTATATTTAGCATAATATCGGCATAGGTCTGCTTATCATCATCGATAAGATTTTTATATTTCCCTGCTTTAGGATTATCACTAAATTTAGAGTGTGTACTAGCATGAAACTTGCTTTCTTGTTCTCCTTTAGAATTATCAATACGAACACGTCCGGCTACACTTATCCAATCTGCTATATCATACTTCAAACTTACATTCATCATATAGCGATTTCGATCTGTTTTTCTTGGCATTCTATGTAATAGCCAATAAGGATTTTGAGAATCTAAAACTTCATATTCTTTTGGCCAATTCTGAATATTATAACCTTTAGATTCATTAAAACTTTCATAGTTGTCCTTATAATCCAATAGGTCTCGTCCAACAGGAAATGAATAGATTACAGGAATAGGATTGAAATATAATCCTTGTCCAATCATGTTTCTATCGGATTGCTTGATGTAACTGAAACCAAAATCAAGAGTCATCTTATCATTAAGAAAACGAGTAGTATTACGCAAAGTTAAATTACTCTTCTTATAATCATTTGTTGGAATAATTCCTTCAGAATAAGAATGAGAAACAGAAGCATAAGTTTGGTTCTTCTCATTACCAACAGAAAGACTTGCTGACGTTTGATTTACTAAACCAGTTTCAAAGAAGTCCATTCTATCGTTTTTTACACCTACTGTTTCCGGTCCCCAGCTTCTATACTGATGTTCAGATGCAGCATATTTGTTTTGAAACTCATAGTATGATATCGGCTTTGAAAAAGTCAATTGATTAGATACAGTTACTTTAGGCTTTCCTACAATCCCCTTTTTTGTTGTGATTACAATTACTCCATTAGCAGCACTTGAACCATAAAGAGCAGCAGCGGACGGACCAGTTAACACAGACATACTTTCTATGTCATCGGGATTCAAGTCTGAAATCCCTTCACCTCTTGGTTGGTCTGCATACATATAGTTTTCATCAATTGCACCACCACTAACATTAAACATTGGCATACCATCAATAACATAAAGAGCATTATTATCCTTTGTTATAGATTTTACACCACGCATCACAACTCTGGAAGCCCCACCAGCACCTGCTGAAGCATTTATTGTAACGCCAGCCACTTTACCCGCTAATGAGTTCACAAAGTTTACATCTTTAACAGTTGTTAGTTCGTCATTGTTAATTTGCTGAACATTATAACTTAATGCTTTTTCAGCTCTTTTAATTCCCAAGGCAGTAACAACAACGGTTTCCAATTGCTTGGAATCAACATTCATCGTTACATCTATTACCGTTTTATTTCCAACTGTTATTTCTTGAGACTGATAACCTAAATAAGAAAAAACAAGTACATCGTTATCACTAACTGATAGTAAAAAATCACCATTAATACCTGTAACTCCTCCTGTACTAGATCCTTTTAGCATAACTGTTGCACCAATGATAGGATCTCCCACCTCATCAATTACAACACCTTTAACTTGTTTCTTTACAGGTATTTGTTTCTTCTTAATGGGTACAATCATTATTTGATCGTCCTCAATCTCATAAGAAAACTCTGTGCCTTCTAGAATCAGATCTAAAACACTTTCTACAGATTGATTAGAAACATTTAATTCAATTTCTTCTGAACTGTTTAGCTTGGATTGATTATAAGCTACAGATTTTTTAGATTGCTTTTCTACTTCCCTTAGGGCTTCTTTTATTGTTATTTTCCCATTAATCGATATTCTCACATCGTTATTCTGAGCCTGAGATACTCCAAAAAAAAGCGTAAAAATGAGCATTAATAGTTTAATACGTAAACTAATACGATAAAATTTCATAGATTTTACATTTAAAATTAATATACACTAGAATAGAATTTAATTATACACCTGACCTTGATTTAGTGTAGTAGACAAGCCAAGTGTTGAGTTTATTTGAGTCAACTCACACTCATTGATTTTTTTATATCTTATTCATTTATTAAAAATTTGTTGCAATTAGTGTTAGTATATATAGCAAATATCTTCTACTAATTTGTATTTAAAATCATCCATAACATTTTCCATAACCTCAAGTACTTTAGATAAAGGAGCATCTTTTTGGAACCTAAAATTATATACGTCTGTATTTGTTGAGTTGTTATGAAAAATCACTCCATACTTCCGTTCTAAAACTTTGACAATCTCTTTAATTGTTGTCCCCTGGAATACCAGTTCACCTCGTTGCCAGGCAGTTACATCTTCTAAAATCACTTTTTCTATTGAATGAGTAGAGGTTTCTTTATTAAAAACAAACTGATCTTCAACAGACAAGAGATATTCTGTTTCCTCTTCTGTGTTTTTTATTTTTATACTTCCCTCAATAAGTGTTGTTTTATAGAAGTCATCATCAGGATATGATGAAACATTAAACTCTGTTCCAATTGCTGTTACAGCAAAATTCTTAGACTTCACTATAAAGGGAACCTTTTCATCTTTCACAACTTGGAAATTTGCTTCTCCTGATAAATAAATCGTTCTGTTTTTACGACCAAAATCTTCAGGATAAACCAATATAGAGGAAGAGTTTGTTTCAACAATACTACCATCAGGGAGTTTAATCGTATTCACCTTACCCACTTGAGAATAATTCTCTATATAATTTACTTCTGACTCGTATTGGTTTGTAACAATATAAATGGAAGTTATAAACACCAAAGCTAATACAGCTGCAACGGCAGATAAAACTCCGAGGTTGAATTTTCTCTGTTTTATACGCTTTTGAGGTTTGATGTGTGATTTAAAAGAAGATAAAGCTTTTACACTCTCATTTTGAGAAATTTCATTGGGCTCATTCCACAAATGAAACAAGGCTTCTTCTTTTTCTTGAGTTTGCTCATCGTTAATTAACCACTCATGAAAATCATCTATATTAGTTGCAGACTTTCGGGTAGCTTTGAATAAGTCTAATATTTTATTTATGTATCGATTCATTTCTTGTTATATATAAACTGCCTATGCATATATATAAACAACTTAGTCAATCTACTTACTCAATCAAAAAACCAAAAAAAACAACATTTTTTTCAATTCACTCAAAGCCAAGTAAATATGACGTTCTACAGTTCGGGTAGAAAGGTTCATTATTTCAGATATTTCCGGATTACTTTTACCCTCGAACCGACTCATTTTAAAAATCTTTTTTCTTTGCTCAGGCATTTTCTCTATAGCATTCATTATTGCTAATTCTAATTCCTTTGCATATAGTTCTTTTTCTAAGCCAAAATCATCAACAAGCATATTCTTTTGAAATATGTTTTCTTGATATTTTCGTTCAACTGCTTTTCGTTTCAAAAGATTAAAAATATGATTTCTTGTGATAGTATATAGAAAAGTAGTATGTTCCTTTTTGTCATCCCATACCTCGGGCATATCCAATAATTTCATAAAAACATCTTGTGCTACATCCTCTGCCTCATATTCTGACATAAGAATACGTATTGCAAAAGATTTTACTTTGGGATAATTTTTTATAAAAAACTCATCAAACTTCCGATTCATAACTTATGGAGATTAAATAAATCCAACAACATCTCAAAAATACTTAAAAGCCACATTAAACAAAAAAAACTACAGGAATACTTCCTATAGAAACAAAGCTTCTAAAAATTCAAAGTTAGAGAGTAAAACTAAACCACTATTCTGTTTTCACGATAGATACAATTATAATATACCACAATCAACAATCCGGGGATAACTATAGAAACCAATCCATAGATACTACTTAAAATAGCACCCAATAGACAACCAATAAGAAAACCCAAAATCAAGACTAATGTTTGTTTAAAGGCTATCTTATTCTTTTGAGTTTTATCTGAGGAAAAATAACCATTATAGAATTCTAATGTTGCTTTAGTCACATTTCCAGTCATTACGGTAGCAGGACCAAACGTAGATTTCGGGCACAATTTATTTGCAGCATTTAATATACCCATGGAAAAAACAATACTCATAGTTATAAATATGTGCAATGAAGGTACCACGATTATTCCCATTGCACCTAGTAAAGAAATTAATGCAGAGAAGCACAGAATAAATCCGGCAAACAATAGCATACTATGTTCGTTGTGATATTTTCTATTATAAATTCCTGTAAAATAGACAGCAAGTATAAACACAGGAAAAGTCAACAGGCTAATAAAATCATCGAGTTTCAATCCTTGAGACATTTTATAAGCAAAAACCACGAAGTTCCCTGTAACATGGGCAGAAAAAACTTGTCCCGCTGAAACAAAGGTTGCTGTATCAGAAAATCCGGCAGAAAAAGATAAAACCGCACTGGACATCATCCTTATACTTAATTTACTCATTGGTTCTTTTGATTAAAAATATAAAAAGAGAACCTATTAGTAGATTCTCTTTTTGTAGCGGGACCGAGACTTGAACTCGGGACCTCATGATTATGAATCATGCGCTCTAACCTGCTGAGCTATCCCGCCATTATTATTTATGTTTGCGGTTGCAAAGATAAATCAAAACATCATATATACAAAAGAAATAATAAAAATCTTTTGATTTGTTTCTTTGCCACTTTTACAAGACCTAATAATGGAAAACACTACCAATAAAAATAATGAGAGAAACCATTCAAAATAAAGAAATAGCCATAAGAAAAGAACAACTTTTTTTATAGCTATGAGTAAACCAACAGCTCTTAACTACTGTTATAATAAAATAATTGCTTAAAAGGAAAGCTATTGATTTTTAATTTGTATTTTTGATTTTATAGCTTATAATTTTAATATAATCTATTTATGATAAAAAGAATTTATACAAACATACTTTTACTTTTCCTCTGCTGTTCATTCAATTTTCTATATGCACAAACAAGTAAAGAAGCTCGTTCTTTATTTAATGAGGGTAAATTTATTGAAGCTAAGGAAGCTTATCAACATTTACTATCCAAAGCACCTAACCAATCTGAATACAACTACTTTTTTGGTCGGGCTTCTATGGAATTAAAAGATTTCCCTGCAGCCATAATACCTTTATCAAAAGCTTCTAGAAACAATTATCAAAATTCCGCGTTATACCTAGCTTGGGCTTACAACCAAAACTATCAATATGAGAAAGCTATTGAGACTTTGGATAAGTATATAGCCTTGCAAAAAAGAAGAAGAAAAAGCACAGAAGAGGCTGAGAACATGTTGACAGAAGTACGCAAAAACTTTAGAATGCTTAAGGGTGTGGAAAAAGTATGCGTCATAGATAGTTTCATTGTGGATAAAAATAATTTTTTAGCTAGCTATAGAATCAGTAAAGAATCAGGCTCCATATACAACTTTGTGGAATACTTTAAACTACCTCTGGATACAACACATACAGGAACTGTTTATGAATCGGAACGGGGCAATAAGATTTATTATGGAGATAAAGATGATGCCGGTGTTTTTAATATATACACTCGTAATCGCTTATTGGACGAATGGAGTAGTCCAAAAAAACTTCCGGAAACCATAAATGATTCGGTAGATACGAACTATCCCTTTATGTCTACTGATGGCATCACCTTTTATTTTGCATCCAAAGGCGAGGGATCAATGGGAGAATATGACATTTTTATTACACGATATAACACACATACTGATGGTTATTTACGCCCTGAAAACGTAGGAATGCCTTTTAATTCACCTTACAATGATTATATGTATGTGATTGATGAATTTAATAATTTGGGATGGTTTGTTTCAGATCGTTTCCAACCTGAAGATAAAGTTTGTATTTATGTTTTCTTACCCAATAAATCCAAACAAATCTATAATTTTGAAACCATGGATTCTGAGGAATTAATTCAAATCGCTCAATTAAAAGATATTCGAAAAACCTGGGTGGATGAAGTGCTTGTTAAAGAGGGATTGGAACGTCTGGCTCTAGTGATTCATCACAATCCCCAAGAAACAAAAAAGACAGACTTCACGTTTATCATCAATGATAAGTTAACTTATCATTTTCTCTCAGATTTCAAATCGGATGAAGCTAAAGTATTTTTTCAAAAAAAACAACAGTTTACAGAAGAGTTAATCCAACAAGAAAAACGTTTGGAATCAATGCGAGAGCAGTTTCATAATGGAACACAAGCTGTAAAAGATCAAATTAGACCAGCAATTCTCGATTTGGAAAAAAGAGTGAATGAAATGTATCAGGAGATTGAGATACAAATAAAAGAGATAAGAAAAGCAGAAAATAAAATAGTAAAGTAAAACAGTAAACACCAATATGCCTATGGAAATCTTAACCATTCTAATTTTAATTGGAATAGCCATACTCCTACTTCTCGTAGAAATTTTTCTGATACCGGGATTTAGTTTTGCAGGTATCGGAGCTATAGGATGTGCTCTTTATGCCATCTATTATGCGTTTGTAAACATTGGTATTTTAGGTGGACTATTAACATTGCTCGTATCTTTAATTGCCATGGGATTAGCTTTCAGAGCTTTTATGCGTTCAAAGACGCTGGATAAATTATCTCTAAAAGAGAATATCGACTTCAAAATAGATCATAAAAAAGGGATGAATTTACAAGTGGGTGATGTAGGAAAAAGTACAACCCGACTAGCTCTTTATGGAACGGCTCTTTTTGACGGAAAAACCATTGAGGTAAAATCAACTGAAGGATTCATAGATGAAGGAACTGCTATTGAGATTATTCAAATAGCTGAAGATGGGATCTTAGTGAAAAAACACGAAGAAAATAATTAATATAAATATTAACACTTAAACAAACTCTATTATGTATTTACCCTTAATATTGATAGCTGGAGCTATCATAGTTCTGTTAATATTTTTCCACTATGTACCTTTTTTCTTATGGCTTTCTGCAAAGGTGTCCGGTGTAAAAATATCACTAATCCAACTCTTTCTTATGCGGATTAGAAATGTGCCTCCCTACATTATAGTTTCTGCTATGATAGAAGCTTATAAAGCAGGACTGAACACTATTTCACGCGATGAACTAGAGGCACATCACTTAGCAGGAGGAGATGTTGAAAAGGTGGTTCATGCTTTGGTTTCTGCATCTAAAGCAGGTATTGACCTTAGTTTTCAAATGGCTACTGCTATTGACTTAGCGGGTCGTGATGTTTTCCAAGCAGTACAAATGTCTGTTAACCCCAAAGTTATAGATACACCACCGGTAACTGCTGTTGCTAAAGATGGTATTCAGCTGATAGCCAAAGCACGTGTTACTGTTCGTGCTAATATTCGCCAATTGGTAGGAGGTGCAGGAGAAGAGACCATTCTTGCTCGTGTGGGTGAAGGTATCGTTTCATCTATTGGTTCGGCAGAAAATCACAAATCAGTATTAGAAAACCCGGATTCTATATCCAAATTGGTTCTTCGTAAAGGGTTAGATGCAGGTACGGCTTTTGAAATTCTATCCATTGATATCGCAGATATCGATATAGGTAGAAATATTGGTGCTATTCTTCAAATTGACCAAGCCAATGCAGATAAAAACATTGCACAAGCTAAAGCTGAAGAGCGTAGAGCTATGGCTGTTGCATCTGAACAAGAGATGCGTGCGAAAGCTCAAGAAGCTAGAGCTAAAGTTATCGAAGCTGAAGCTGAAGTTCCTAAGGCTATGGCCGAAGCTTTCCGTAGTGGCAATCTAGGCATTATGGATTACTACAGAATGAAAAATATTGAAGCAGACACATCCATGAGAGAGCAAATTGCTCATCCCGATAACTCACGACAAAAAGGAAAAGATTCTACAGATAAACCATTAACAAAATAAAAAGTCTATCAATGAAAAAGAAACATTTCCCTTCTTCAGAACTAATTATTAATGATGATGGATCGGTTTTTCACTTACATGTTAAACCGAATCAACTGGCACCTAAAGTTATTCTCGTAGGTGATCCGGGGCGAGTTGAATTAGTCGCATCTCATTTCGATGAGATTGAATTTGATGTTGCTAATCGTGAATTCAAAACTATTACCGGAACATATAAAGGTAAACGTATTACCGTTGTTTCTACAGGCATTGGTTGCGACAATGTGGACATTGTTGTAAATGAACTGGATGCTTTAGCTAATATTAATTTTGAAACAAGGGAAGAAAATAATGAAATCAAGCAACTAGAAATAGTTCGTATTGGTACTTGTGGTGGATTACAACCATTCACACCTGTGGGTACATTTATTTGCTCTGTTAAGTCAATAGGCTTTGACGGACTATTAAATTTCTATGCAGGACGTAATGAAGTATGCGACTTGGATTTTGAACAAGCTTTCTTGGCTCATATGGAATGGAAAGGTAATCAATGCCAACCTGCTCCTTACGTGATTGATGCTAATGCAGAACTTATTGAACGTATCGCTAAAGATGATATGGTACGTGGAGTTACGATAGCCACAGGAGGATTCTATGGTCCTCAAGGCCGAGAACTGCGCATACCATTAGCTGATCCGAATCAAAATCAGAAAATTGAAGATTTTGTATATAACGATTTCAAGATTACCAATTTTGAAATGGAGAGTTCTGCATTAGCCGGTTTAGCTCGTTTATTAGGACATAAAGCCACAACGTGCTGTATGGTTATAGCTAATCGCTTAATAAAAGAAGCAAATACAGATTATAAGAACTCAATTAACGTATTAATTCAAAACGTCCTTGATAGATTATAATCAAAAATTCGTTGCCATTGATTTTGAAACCGCAACAGGTTACCGCAACAGCCCTTGTGCTGTAGGAATAGTAACCATTGAGAAAGGAATGATACAAGATGAATTTTATTCTTTAATTCGTCCTCCCGGTAACGAATATTGGCGACAAAACAGTTTAGTACATGGAATTACTCCGGAGATGACCTATAAAGCTCCGGAGTTTATCCGTGTCTTTCCCGAAATTGAGAAAAGGTTAAAGAATCAACAGGTCATTGCACATAATGAATCGTTCGATCGTTCGGTTCTGCAAAAAACCATGCAAGAGTATTATTTAAGCTACCCCGATTTACAGCTAAGTGACAGATGGCTCTGTACGCTACGCATCTATCGTTCATTGGGATTTAAGCCTGCAAATCTAGGCGCTTGTTGTTCTCGATTGGGCATCCCCTTAAAGCACCACGAAGCATTATCCGATGCACGAGCTTGTGCTCAACTATATTTAGAATATCTCAAACAGTTATAAAAAA
>CAZOVL010000003.1:0-67262 GCA_964583185.1 uncultured Bacteroides sp.
GTAAATAATGGCACATTAGATCGAAAGGTTTATGAAAGTTACCTGAAGCTCCAAAAGGAAATGTGGCACTTTTCTACTTCAGAACATGAAAAACGTAAAAGGGGGAAGTCTTTTGCAAAATTACTAGACGAGGTAAAGAAACGTAAGGCTAATTCTTAATCTTTTATTTATACAGTGTGATATTCTTTGAGAGGATATCTACACTGTTGTTCTTTTTTATTGTTTTTAATTGTCGGTTCTTTGTCTTACCAATTGATTGGAGTTAATCAATTATTAATTTCAAAATAAGGAATTATGTATTTAGACAACTAAGATTTCATTAATTGGATGGAAAAGCTATCCATGAAACATACGGAAGGCTTTATCAATCTCACAGAAGAAAATTTGTATAAATCACAAGTCATTAAAGATATTGATAACAATAAAGCTCAATAATTGAAAACAGATGCCAAGTTTTACGCTATCCATATCAGCCCATCCGCAAAGGAACTGCAAGCAATGGGAACTACCGAACAGGATCAAGCCAAAGCCATGAAGCGGTATATTCGTGAAGTGGTTATTCCTGAATATGCAAAGAATTTCAATAAAGAATTATCGGCAGAGGATATAAAATTCTACGGTAAGATACATTTCAGTCGGGACAGGTCAAACAATGAGTTGAATATGCACAGCCATTTGACTGTCAGTCGGAAAGACCAGACCAATAAAATTAAGCTCTCGCCATTGACCAATCATCGTAACACGAAGAAAGGAATTATTAAAGGAGGATTTGATAGGACTAATTTGTTCCAACAAGTCGAAAAAGGTTTTGATAAGCTGTTCAGTTATGCCCGACCATTAAACGAAAGCTTTGAGTATTATAATACGATGAAGAATGGAAGTATAGATGAGCAGATTAAAATGCAAGAAAAAGTGTTTACCCTTGAAAAAGCAAATACGCAGATAGGCTTAAATGTAGATGTGAAGGTGAGAAAGGAAGAGCTAAAGATGCAAAAGAAGAAGACGGAACACAATTAAAGCTTTAGAAATAACTTTTAAATATTCAGCGTATACTTCTGTGCCACATAGTCTATCTTGTTCTCTTAACCATCATATATGTAAAAGTTCTAGAAATCATACAAATTTAACTCAGTTAAAGTGTTATATTTGTCAGTTAAGCAAATCAATTAATGAAATAGTTATGGTTGAATTAAATCCAAACATAGTTAATGCTGATCCAGCAAAGGGTTTCTTTGTTTCAATGTTAATCAAAGATATAACTCTAAGAGATGCCATTGGTGATTTAGTAGACAATGCTGTTGATGCAATTAAGGAAAGAGCAGAAGGTCAAAGTGACTTGAGTGGATTCAGAATAGATATTAAGCTAGGGAAAACATATTTTTCTATTGACGACAATGGATATGGAATGGAGGCTGAAATAGCAAGAACAACGGCTTTTAATTTTGGAAAAGCTGATAAGCATAAGTTAATTGATAATTCTATAGGCCAATTTGGTATTGGAATGAAGAGAGCCTTTTTTAAAATAGGCAATAATATTCAAGTCAAATCAGTTTCCAAAACATCAAAATTTGAGATTGAGATTGACGTCCCTAACTGGCTTAAAAAACCTCAAAAATGGGAATATGAATTTAAAGAAGGAACTTTAGAAGAAGGAATAAAAAATCCGCCTTCGAAAACTGGATTTTATGTGAAAATCACCAATTTAAGCAAAGATACTCAAATTAGTTTTAGTGATCCAACATTTATCGACCAACTTCGTAAAGAGATTCAATATGAACACATGCTCAATATAAATAAAGGACTTGAGATAATTATTGACGGCTATACTCTCCAAACTACCGCAATAGATTTAGTTTTCGATGAAATAATAAAACCTACATATTGGGAAAAATTAGAAGGTGACCAAAGCGTTAAAGTTTTAGCAGGCATATCCACTAAAGATGATGAAGATGGTGGTTGGTATATCTTTTGCAATGATCGATTGATTATAGCTAAAAATAAAACAGAAGAAACTGTATGGACTGGTAGTAAAGGTGATGGAGTACCTTTATGGCATGCACAGTATCATCGTTTTAGAGGATATGTTTTTTTTGAGGCAAAGGACTCTTCAATGCTACCTTGGAATACCACAAAAACGGGTATGGATTTAGATTCGCCGTACTACAAGAAGGTTAGAAATAAAATGATTTCTATGACACGACAAGTCATGGATTTGTTAGATAAGCTAAAAACAGAAAAAGAAAAAGATAATCCTGAAGAAAACCAAACTTTAAACAAAGCCGTTGAACAAAGTTTGAATAACCCAATATCCGTGGTTCAAGCCCTTGCTAAGACATCTGAACTTACGACAAAGTTCGTATTTCCCGTAAATCTATTTAACCCTCCTAAAAAGACGAACTTAGTCAACATTTCTTATCAAGTATCAAAGGATAAATTTAATAAAGCAAAAGAGAACCTCAGGGTCTCAACAGCCAAAGATGTTGGTCTACAGACATTTAATTATTATATTGATAATGAATTATAACGATATATGGCTAGCTTTGAGAAAATTAATTATAATTTGAGACCGAATAAGTCTATTGAGCGTAAAATGATTTGTGAAGCTTTATCTAGATTGTCATTTGTTGATGATTTGAGAAACTACAGATATATTGGATTTGGCTCTACTTATTTTACAGACTTTAGCTTATTCCATAAGCAATTAGGAATAACGAATTTGGTGAGCATAGAAAGTGTAAAGGGTAAAGAAGAAAGATTTGAGTTTAACAAACCTTTTTCTTGTATTCAAATCATATATGGTGAGGCAACTACTCTTCTACCCAATTTAGAACTAAATAGTCAAAGAAATATCATATGGCTAGATTATGATGGAGTTATAGAAGATTATATGTTCAGCGACATAGATACCGTCGTTTCTAATGCAATGGAAGGTAGTGTATTTATGCTATCCTTAAATGTAGAGCCTTTTTCAGGAGATAAAGAAGAAAGACTCAAATGTCTTATAGAGAAAGTGGGTAAACAGCGAATTCCAATTGAGTTTCAGACAAAAAATCTAAATTCTAGAAACCTAGTTAAAGTAGTGTACAGAATGATTAATATGCAGATTAACAAATCTCTTTCGGAACGCAACGGAAATAATGTAAATAAAATTGAATATAAACAGATGTTCAATTATCTATATAAAGATGGAGCTAAAATGCTTACAGTTGGGGGAATCATTTTTAGTGCAGAGCAAAGAAAGCAAATAAATAAGATGAAATTACATGAACTTAATCACATAAAAGAAGAAGGCGAGCAATATAAAATACAATGCCCTAATCTTACGTATAAGGAAGTTCATTTATTAAATAACTTATTACCCTGTGATATCAAGGTTAATCCCAATAATGGAAAAATAACAAACAAAGAATTTAAGAAAATACATCTTAATCATAGCGATATAAAAGATTACGCTGAAATTTATAGATACTATCCAAATTACGCTGAAACAAATTTATGAATAACAAAAATAAAGCCAAATATACTGTAATCGATTTATTTGCGGGTGCGGGTGGATTTGGATTAGGCTTTCAATTAGCTGATGATAAATACGATCTTATTTGCTCTCTAGAAGTTGATAAATGGGCAGTAGAAACATTAAAAGCAAATAATACACATAATCAAATTATAATACACGGGGATATTAGAAAATACAATACAACTGAAAAGATTTCAGAAATATGTCCAATACAGCCTGATGTAATAATCGGAGGGCCTCCTTGTCAAGGGTTTAGTAATGCTTCGAGAAAAAAAGATCCATCAGACCCTAGAAATTCTTTATTCAAGAATTATGCTCAATGGGTTAAGGCTTTAAAACCTAAAGTTTTTGTGATGGAGAATGTGCGAGGCTTACTTACAGGAAAAAATGAAAAAGGAGAAAAAGTAATTGATATAATAATAAAAACCTTCAAGAAAATAGGGTATAATGTTAATATTTGGGAACTAAATGCAGCAAACTATGGCGTGCCACAAGTCCGCGAACGAATTTTTATTGTTGGGAGTCTGGATGGCTCATTGCTTACCCCTCCACCTATCACACACTATATGCCTAGTCAGCAGGAAGAGTTAAATGTTAATCAGAGACAATTAAAGCAGGCCATTACTGTCATTCAAGCTATTGGCGATCTCCCCATATTAAAAGCAGGAGAAGGATCTGAAATAGGAGAATATAATAATGATCCAACTTCACATTTTCAAAAGATGTGTAGAAATGAATCTTCTACTTTGTATAATCATGTAACAATGCGCCATACAAAAAGAATTGTAGAGCGTTATCAGAAGATCCTAGAAGGGCAAACCCTTTCTGAAATTCCGGCAGAACTGCAAGTAAGAAAGCGTAATGGGAATGGAGAATTATCTGATACTGTATTCAGCTCAAACTATAGGCACTTGAAGCCTGAAATGGTTTCATATACTATACCTGCATCTTTTTATTCAAACTTTATTCATCCTAATCAACCAAGAAATATAACATCAAGAGAAGCTGCAAGACTACAATCATTCCCTGATTATTATATTTTTAAAGGTAAAAGAACTCAAATCTCCTCAAAGCTACTTACCCAATTGGGCAAACATGATGAAAACTATCTATCTCAATATAATCAGATAGGTAATGCTGTTCCTCCTTTATTAGCAAAAGCAATCGCATTAAGAATAGTTGCCCATTTAGAAACAAAGGGAGCCGCAGATAATGGGAAAACAGACAAAATAAATACGATATTACATGCATTTCAAATGCAATAACTAACTTTTAGAGGAAGTGACATAGGAGATATGCTAAATTTCGAATTTTAAGATATATAAAACATCAAATAAGCGAACAGGAACATGATCTTTTAAGAAACAAATTAGATCCTGATTGATATTCTATAAAGAGGAATTTCTATTGATGGGTATTTATCTCCTCCACAAAATCCAATTTTATCAGCTCCCATTCTTTCCCTTTTAGGCAGATAGGATCAATATCTTCGTCAGCAGAAGCGAAATCTGTAAAATTGGCAATAATTTGATCTCGCTCATGGGTGTATTCGTGTCGCTGTTGATGTAGGTCAAGCATTTGAGAGATAGAGTAGGTATCCAAAAGCTCGTGTAAATCCCAAAAGTCTTTTTTGCGACCACTACGAGAAACAACATCAACTTTCATAGCTACAACATCATTAAGACTAACAATCCGAATGTTGTCAATAATATCGCAAGGATCAATTATCTCGTCATGATAGTACAAATCAACTTTCATATTTTCATCCTCCGATTCTCCAACATAATAAGAGCGACCAAAGCCGACAATATTTGAAGTGTCTGTGCAATGGTAGTATTTATAGTTTTCTAGAAAGAATTTTTCGTAGACAGAAAAATCTAAACTTCCATAAGGGGCATTAGTAAATAAGTCTATATCAACCGAGATTCTATACCCTAATCGTAAACTTAACGAAGTGCCACCAACCAAGTAGAAAGGCTCAAACATAGGGTTAGCCATAATCTCATCAAGTACCTTTCTTAGTAATGGTGTAACTGTTTCGTAGTGAAGTTTGATAGCCATTGCTTTGCGTTCTATTTAGTTGATAGATTGTAATATCGGGTAATCTCCTCTATTTCGTCTTTGCTACCCCTTTCAAAAACTCGCTTGATGACTGCATTTTTATATTTGCCCCAATTGATTTTATTAAAATCAGTATCCCAAAATAGAGATTTGCGAATACGAGGAGCTTCGGAATAAATACTAGCTAATTCTTTGTATTGTACTATATCGTAATGAGTCTGGAGAATGGCAAAGAAACCCTCTTCATAGCCCAATGCCATATCTAACTTTATAGCTTGCTCAGTAGTCAGATTACGTCTGCCTGCAATAATAGCATTAATCGTTTGAAATGGGATAGCCGTTTCCTCAGCCAATGCACGTTGAGTGAGATTCTTCTTTTTCAATTCCCTTTCAATGAACTTTCCAGGATGAATGCCTTTTATTATGTCAATAAGATTATTCATAAAACTATGCTTTCTACAAAGATAAACAAAGACATAAGCTCTATTAGTCAGTAGATTAGCAGGATTTTTTCTTTTCACCTAACCACTAGAATTCATCAAAAGAAAGTAATGAAGTGAAAAACAAGTTAGGATATTCAGTTTTTTGAAAGAAAACCCCTAACATGGCATGGTCAATGGTTCTTGTTAGGGATTTTTATACACACTACTTTCAGAACTTATCTACAAAGCTCTTGTAATTTTATTGCTTTGGGAAACAATATGTTATTTTCTACATGGATGTGAATATGTAGATTATCCTCAAATTGTTTTAACTCCTCCAATACTAACTTGTAAGATGCACAGGCATGAGGCGGAATGCTATATGAATTGGTCAATTCTGATATCACTCTAAATCTGGCACCTTCGTCATTATGCTCTTGTTGCATCACTCTGATGGGGTTTTCTATGCTTCCACAATGAAACTCGGGTAAAGATGCTCCTCTTTGATGGGTGTTTAATATCTCCATAATAAAAGGGAATAAGATGTTCTCTTCTTTTGCCAGATGCTCGTTCAAATCAACCAATGATGCTGCAAATAGAGATTGGACTTCTCTCAGATGAGGGTCAGTATTGCCATGAGCCTTGACTACTTTCCCTATCAATTCATATATTTTGTTACCTTCTGTCTTAATATAGTTATGATGGAATTTGAAAATGTAATCAATCAGTAGGTCTAGTGACCAAGCATCAAAATTCAAAGCTCTAACAATCACTGTATCCGAAGTGTTTACAGCATTCAAATCTCTGACCAGCTCTTTAATATCGACTCCCACCATTTTTACAGCCTCTAAAAGAAGGATATCTCCTCCACAACAAAAATCTATTCCGTGGGTTTGAAATACTTTTGCATATGCTATATTCTGACTAACTATTTCGCCCACAGTTAGCCCTTCAAGTTTATTCATTAGGCTATCCATGCTTTCATATCAGTTTCTACATTAGAGATACCTCCTATGCCAAAGTTGTTTACTAAAACATTTACTACATTAGGAGATAGAAATGCAGGGAGTGATGGACCAAGATGAATGTTTTTAACCCCAAGACTCAATAATGCCAAGAGAACAATTACAGCCTTCTGCTCATACCATGCAATGTTGTACACAATAGGCAGCTTGTTGATATCTTCCAATCCGAATACCTCTTGCAATTTCATAGCTATTACCGCCAACGAGTAACTATCGTTACATTGTCCGGCATCCAATACACGAGGAATACCGCCTATATTTCCTAAAGGAAGTTTGTTGTAGCGATACTTGGCACAACCGGCAGTCAATACTACAGTATTGCCTGGAAGAGCTTCTGCAAAATCAGTATAATAATTTCTACTTTTCACACGTCCATCGCAACCTGCCATCACCACAAACTTTTTGATTGCACCGGTTTTTACAGCATCCACTACCTTGTCAGCTAGTTGTAATACCTGATGATGGGCAAATCCTCCAACAATGCTACCTTCTTCTATTTGCGTAGGTGCATCACATTTTTTTGCTAAAGCTATTATTTCTGAAAAGTCTTTTTTACCATCTATTCCATCTTGTATATGTTTGAAACCAGGATAACCGGTAGAGTTAGTGGTGAAAACTTTATCTGCATAAGAGGCATTTTTCAATGGAGGGACAATACAATTTGTAGTAAAAAGGATGGGGCCATTGAAAGTCGTAAATTCTTCACGCTGTTGCCACCAAGCATTTCCATAATTTCCCACAAAATGCTCATATTGTTTAAATTTAGGATAATAATTGGCTGGAAGCATCTCGCTGTGTGTATAAACATCTACACCTGTATCTTTTGTTTGTTCCAAAAGCTCTTCCATGTCTTTAAGGTCATGCCCGCTAATAAGGATTGCAGGATTATTTCTTGTTCCAATATTTACTTCTGTGAGCTCAGGATTACCATAGCTTTCAGTATTTGCTTTGTCAAGCAGAGCCATTGTTTTTACACCTATTGAACCGGTTTCTAAAACAAGGGCAATCAACTGCTCCACGGTCAATTCTCCTACAGCAATATCATGCATCGCACGCTGTATAAAAGCATCAACTTCTTCATCATTAAAACCAAGTCGAGCAGCATGTTCAGCATAGGCAGCCATTCCCTTTAGTCCATAAATTGTCAATTCTTTCAAAGAGCGTTTATCTTCATTAGCTTCTCTCAATACTCCAACTGTCGAGGCTAGTTTATCATAATCTTCAGGATTTGCGTTCCACGTTGTTTCTGGAATAACGGGGTAATCAATCTCATTAAGGTCGCAAAAGTTGAGAAGTTCTTCTCTTAGATCCAAGCTTTTTGTCACTCTATCTTTAATGCTAAGTTCGTCGAAATTGGCATTGGTTATTGTACAAAATAATGCATCTCGTACAAAAGCATTTACCTTATTTAAGTCATATTCCTTTTTGCTCTCTTTTATCTTTGTGGATATAATAGAGATACCTTGTAGAGAATATATTAACAAGTCCATTGAGTTGGATGTAATATAATCTTTTCCACACACACCTTTCAAAATACAACCCTCACCTTTAGCTGTTTCTTGACATTGATAACAAAACATCTTATTATTCATCTTCTTACATTTATTTAGTTAAACCTATTATATTTAAGTACAAAGGAATGAAAGAGACAGTTGAAAAACAGTCACATTTGTTACATAATCTTTTTTTTAATGCTTAATTTGAGAAAAGATATTTAAACTTATGGAAAATAAATTAATCAATATATTGTCTCAGTCCGACTTGTTCAGAAATATAAAGCCAGTTGAAATAGAATTTTTGCTAAGCAACTATACTTATACTATAAAGAGCTATACTAAAAAAGATGTATTTGCTCTGGCGAAAGACAAAGTCAATTTCTTGATGATTGTTTTGGAAGGATCTCTGATTGCCAGAATGGTATCTGATTCGGGGAAATATGTGCAGATAGATAGAATAAAAGCAGGTAGAGCAATAGCTCCTGCGATCATTTTTGCTACAGATAATGTTTTTCCTGTAAATGTTATTCCGGATGAAAATACTGAGGTGCTTTTTATGCGTAAAGAAATATTCTTGAAAGCCATGCAAAAAAATGAAACTTTGTTATTGAATTTCATTGAGATAGTATCTAATATTAATGGTTTTTTGAGTAAGAAAATTCACACTCTTTCTTTGAAGAGTATCAGGGGAAAATTAGCAGAGTATATTTTACAATTATCTGCCGAGCAAAATAATTCTGATATCGTAATGCTTCATCTGACTCGTCAAGAGCTAGCCGACAAATTTGCAGTGGCTCGTCAAGCCATCAGTCGTTCTTTATCAGAGTTAGAGGGTGAAGGACTGATAGAAGTTGATGCAAAAAGAATAAGAATAAAAGATTGTATTAGATTGAAAAATGAAGAATGAAATTTCAAGTAATTATTCACTTTCCTCATAAATGTTCTTATCAGTTCTTCCGCTGGATATAATTGGAAACCAACAGTTTGTTCCCACTCTTAAAAATCAAAGATTAATCTCTACAGGAGTGTCCAAGTTACTCTAATCATATTCTCATATATAATATCGTCATTATCCAATGTCTCTGTGAACCTGAGTTCGATTAATAAATGATGCCCAACTAGCAATCTTTTATTAATCGAACTCAGGTTTATATATACCTGTAATTTGTATCCAAAAGTATCAGCATTAAGCTTTGGATCATTTTCTTTTTTCCTAAAACTTAGTGATTCTAACTTGGAAAAAAACTATATGCATTTATCAATCAATAATCTTAGTAGTTTGAAGTTTAATGTGTTTCTTTAGAATGAAATTATCTCATTGTTGTTTTGTTATACAAAAGAATATGGAACTACTTTATTTTGGACCAATAGATATCTCTTCTCTGGAAGAAGATTATGATGTGAAAATTCAATTGAATGGAAAGACTATTAGACTTGATTTGAATTTTGAACAGACTCAAATGAGTAAGCAGCAACTAGCGATTATTGAGAGGTTTCTTAAAAATATTTCCACATTTAATGAACAGAATGCCACTTTTATTGAAAATGACTTTAATGACGAAGATGGGCAGGTAAAAGAATACTTATCCTTTCATATAGAGGAGTTAGGTGATGATTTTTTAGGTCAGCTAAAGATTGATAAAGATGCATCGGATAAAGAACAACAGCTTTTAGGTAAACTAGAACTAGTAAGAGTTGGTCTATATCCCGACGGGAAATATGGTACCGAGTATTTTGCAGTCTTTGATTACACTCTTAATAGAGATCTCTCGGATGAACTGATTGTTGTGAAAACGGACAATGAAGGTCATTTAGATCATATAGCGTGGGAGAGTTGAATTCTTTTATCCTATCTATAGAATCTATGAGAATAATTTCATTCTATTATAAACTCCTAATCGAGATCCGATATTTCACTTTTTAATTTGCTTTTCAGACTCTCTTTTTTTGAATCAGATAGCTCTAAAGAATCAAGTTTCTTATATAGATATTTTCCTATACTCGAATTATTCGTCTTTTTATAGGTAAAGGGAGCATTTGCTATGATAAACTCTATAAACAGGGCGTTGCTAGGATTCATTGGTGTGGGCTTTTTAGGTTCTTCTCTGCTTTCTATTTTATCAAAAGTGAAATCTAACATCTCTATGGCCTCGTTTGTTTTTTCTGTCAGATCTAGTACGCATGCAAACGAGGCATAAATAGCGATATTGGTACTATCTAAAAGCCAAGCTTGATTAAATCTTTTCATTGCTGTATCATAATCTCCTTGGTGCAAGTAATACCATCCATTATCCATCATGTTTATTCCCGCTTTTAGCCTATTGGGTTCTTCTTTGTCCGATAAACTCAAGAAACTTTGGTCTGACTCTAACTGCTTTTTGCATTTTTGAACTTTTCCATACATTGGAAGCAGATTTATTCCTTCTTGACATTCTACATCTACCTTTTGTCCCCAGCTATAAGCTACCATACCTAATAGAAACAGGAGGAATAATGTTTTTTGAATTCGATTTTCCATAGAATTGATTTATTGCTCTTTTATCCATTCATAAACAGGGTCGATGCCTATTATGAAATCTGAAAAAGATGTTTCTATTGTTACATCAGGTGTTAAGCTGTTTACCTCTTCATCTGTGCGTTTGAAGTATTTCGTGGAATAGGAAACCTTTAGTTTGCTGCTTGGAAGTAGGAAAGTTCTAACCTCTCCAAAATGATTGGGTTTTCCTGCTGTTTCTTCTCCAACAAAGATAGCCTTAGTCATTGCCTTAAAATCTAAAGCGTTCAGAATGGCTGAGGAAAAAGTACTTCTCCCTAAAACCACATAAATCTTTATTTCCGGATTTTCGTTGAAATGAGAAGCTAACTTACGAATGAAGTCTGTTCCTTGTTTGGAATTACCTCCACCATTCAGTCTTAAATCGAAAATGAGTTTATTTACAGGAGCTGTCTTTAATTTCTCAAATACTTTCTCTTCAAACTCTTTGAATGAAGGTAATTGTTCTGCTTTCTTTTTATTGCCAAACTGCATTTCTAACTCCTTACTCCAACATTTATTGTACTGTAAATAGTATGTCTGATTTTCAGATATATAATTCTCAGTAAAAAAATAGTTCTGGTTTTTATAGCATAAGGCTAATGAATCAGGGTTATACTTTGGTGTGATGATTGCAACATTTTCTTTGTTAACACTTTTCGGTTTTATTATAGTACTTCTTTTTTCACCATTAGATAATCTATAGCTTACCTTTACCTCATCGCTAGCTGTGAAGTTGAAGTATTTAAGAATTTGTAGTGATGGAATATATTGAGGTATTACTAGTTTTATATTTGCTTGGTTATCTACAGTAATTAAAGAGCTGAGGCTGTCTGTCATTGTTTCTCTCGAAATGTTATTAAAGGATAAAATCTGGCAACCTAAGATTTCAGCATATTCTTTTGTTGTATGTGTAACGTATAAACCGTCGCTATACCAATAAGTTTGAAGAGGAAGTATTTGTTTTTTATCCACTAAAGCTTGAAAGTTGAATTGAGTATGAGAATCTCCCAGACTAGCTATTAGCTGTTGAACACCTATAGCTATATCAAAGTCTTTTTTGTTTTTCGATTCAGCTTTTAGTCTTTCTATGCTCTTTGAAAAGGAATAACTATCTTTTTGGTTGAAAAGATTGATGTGCTTTTTGGGTAGCTCAGAACAGATATAGTCTAAATCGGTATCCCAATTAATTTTGTTTTGAGAGTGTAAGGTTTGAGAAACTATTAATCCTATAAGGATAAATATAATCTGATTGAGCTTAATCTTTGTATACTCCTTGTTCATCTATGTATTGGTTTTGACATTGTGGCTTGATTAGATAAAACTAATTAATAAAACTCAAATTTAAACCTTTTATGCTTCCTTTATCTTCCCTTCTACTGATAGATATTAATCTGTTAATTATAATAGTTGGAAAGATTGGATCTTTTACTTGTAGTAATGATTAGTATATAGAGATGCCTAATAGAAAAAGAGGTCTTATAAAAAAATCCGATAGGATGATTAATCTTCCTATCGGATGGTATGACACTATGCGTGTATTCTTTTATGTTGTCTAATGAAGCAAAATAACTATTGGGTTATTGACTTCATCTTTCCATTTTAATAAGTCTCTTTGAGTGTACTTCCCATTGTTATGTCTAATTTTCCTCCTTCAACTAGTGTTTTATAGGGTACTGTTAGAGAGGTTTCTTTAGTTCCATTCAATGTAACACTTTGAACATAAGCGTTCTCTTGTGAGTTGTTCTCTATTTGTATAACAAACTTTCCCTTTCTGAGCTCTTGAGGTAGCTGTATGGTTACCTTATCAAATAAAGGACTTCCAATGTGGAATGATGGATCAGTACCCGATAAACCTTTCACATCGAACAAACCTATACTGGATAATACATACCAAGCACCCATCTGACCTTGGTCTTCATCTTGTCCGTATCCATAGCCGTGAATGCCATCTAAACCATAAAACTCATTACAGATAGCACGTGTCCATTTTTGAGTTAAGTCGGGACGTTCCGAGTAATTGAATAACCAAGAAATGTGTAAGTTGGGTTGATTACCGTGATTGTATAAACTCTTTATGCCTGCAAAAGCATCTATCTCTTCTCCTCCTCCAAAAATAAATTGTTGAGAAACGGTGAATATACTGTCCAGACGACTATTAAACTCCTCCTTACCCACTTTATTAACCAATCCTTCCGGATTATGAGGAACATAGAAAGTGTATTGCCAAGCATTACCCTCTTGAAAACCAACCCAGGGAGCGGATGGATCAAAGTCCTCTATAAACTTTCCGTTCATATCTTTAGGACGAATCAGATTGGTTGAAGGATCATAGATTAATTCCCACCCTTTGGATAGTTGCATTAATTGGTTGTAATCATCTGTTTTACCCAAGGCTTTGGCATATTGTGCTGCTGCATAAGAGCTAAAGCTATATTCCAAGGTGTGCGAAGTACCAAATGCTGAACCTTCAGTACTCAGTTCTCTATTTTCATCTTCTTCATTATTAATATAAGGACAATAACCTTTTTGAACAAAAGCTCCTACATCCATTTTTCCTGCACCTGGAATACGATCTTTCCACTCTAACTCATTTTTTCGTACCGCTTCATATCCTAGCTGTACATCAAAATCTCTTAGCCCAATGTTGTGTGCTGCAGAAATAACCAGTCCGGTCATATTTGTGCCTACACCCGAAACAAATCTGCTGGCTGCAATGCCATCTCCTAGCCAACCGGTATCTTTATAGACTAGCAATTGACTTTGTACCCAATCTTGATAATATTCAGGATAAGCAATTGCCCATAATTGAGTCAGATTCCAATATCCACCCCAGATTGCATCTGTATTGTAATGATTATGTTTCGGTTTTCCGTTTGCACTTAACTCTATTTGACCTATTGTACCATCGTTTTTAGGATAAGCTCCATTTACATCACTTGCTAGTCCTCTACCTAATATGGCGTGATACAATCCGGTATAAAATTTAATTTTGTCATTCTCATTTTTCCCTTCTACAGTAATGCGTCCCAGTGATTCATTCCATGTCTGTAACGCTTGCTCTTTCGCTTCATTAAAAGCTAAGTTCTTAGCTTCCGTTTCAAGATTTAATTTAGCATTATCTATGGAGGTATATGAAAGTCCTACTTTAATTTGGATGGCTTCGTTTTCTTCTGTGTCGTAGGTTAAATAAAGCCCAGATCCAATACCTGACTCTTCCTTTTTTCCTTCAGTTACCTCTTCTTCAATAAATGTACCAAATGCTTTGGGTGCTTTGTTTAATTCCGCAAAGAAGAAAAGGGTAAGGGTAGAACCTGCTTGGTATTTTTTTACATACTCCGGACGAGTGGTAACATAGCCCGAAATATGATTTTCGTCAACTAGTGTAACTTTGGAGTCTAGTACAGGACCACTTTCTCCCATGCGGCGGCCAATATCAAAAATGATATTTGATTCTGTTGATTGTGGGAAGGTATATTGATGAAAACCAACTCTTTTTGTCGCAGTCAGTTCTGCTTTTATATTATAATCTTTCAGTAAAACAGAATAATACCCGGAGGTTGCAAACTCATCTTTCTTATCGAAATTAGAGCGGTAACCACTCTCCACATTTTCAAGTTCACCAGGAATGGTTTGTAGTTTACCCACAGTTGGCATAAAGGTGATACCTCCAATTTGAAACTCGTGAAAGTTGGAAAAACCCTCAATGGAAGTATGACGTTCATCATAACCAACAGCTTCCCAACCCCATAGATTGCCATAACTACCATTGGTGGTTGGGGCTAGCTTGGCCATTCCAAAAGGAAGTGCAGCCGGGGTATAAAAGAACCAGCGACTATGGGCTGTTCCGATATTGGGGTTTACGTATTTTGTGAGATTGGGTATTTCTTCTTGAGATGCATTGTGGCATCCTACAAAAAGAAACAAGGAAAGTAGAGACAATAGGAAGTAATGTTTCATAGTTTTTTAGTTTAGGTTTAATAATGCTTACTACCCATCCTATATTCTTATTTAGATTACTATCTAAATAAAAATAGTTTGTTTTAGGTTGACAAGCATTCTTTGGTTTTCAAAAATACGTTTTAGTACTTAATTCTCCTAATTAAACCCTTTTAGTAAGGAGTTTAATTGAAAAATTAGAATCTTTTAATTCTCTTTTATATTAGTGAGGTATTGATTTTGAAAATAGGTTAATCACAAGAACACCTGCCACAATAAGAGTCATGCCTAGAATAGCCGGAAGATCTAACTTTTGTTGAAACAGGAAATAACCTGCTAATGAAATTAATACGATTCCCACACCCGACCATATGGCATAGGCTATTCCTACAGGCAGACTTTTAAGAGTCAATGAGAGGAAGTAAAAAGCACAGAAATAGGTCGTTAAGGTAATAAGGGAAGGAATAGGTTTTGTAAACTGATTGGATGCTTTTAGAGCACTTGTTCCAATAACTTCAAATAAGATGGCTATAAATAATAGGATGTAATGTTTCATAATCTCCACTTTGCTTTTTCTGAGGTAAAGTTATGTATTTTGATTCATTTGAAAATTAACGAGTCGAAAAAATCTTTTGAATAAAGGAGCCGTGTTTTTAGTATTAGGGAGAAATGGTTTGACCAATGGCCCTGAACTTCTTCAGTAAGAATGGAGAATTATCGAAACTAAATATCTATGATTGAGAGCTTTGAAAAATAGGTTTATTTTCATTTGGGATGATAATTCCTTTGTTTATTCCAGATTAAGCATTAGAAAAATACCTAAGGCTTAATCTGGGATTAATGAAACGGGGAGATCTTGAGTTTTTGCGTCACTCAGGTGAATGTAGATGATAGAGAACCTCTTAAAACGAATCTTTTCTAAGGGCTATTTTTGGCAAACTATATGGAGACAAAGGGTATATATCAAAGCAGTTGCAAGAGTTACTTTTTGTTGATGGCGTTCATTTGGTAACAAGTATTCGCAACAACATGAAGAATTCCTTGATGATAATGGCAGACAAAATACTGCTTCGAAAGCGTTCTGTAATTGAGACCGTTAATGACGAGTTGAAGAATATTTGTCAGGTAGAGCACTCCAGGCATCATTCGTTTGCAAATTTTGTGGCAAATCTGGTATCAGGCATCATAGCTTACAGTTTTTTATCCAAGAAACCCTCTATTAAGTACAGTACCATAAATTCGAACTCAGGTTCATAGATAGTTTGCTTTGTCTATATAAGTAGTTTTGTAGTGCTAAACGTATATTGATAGTCAGAAGTATAAAAAAGCATTAAAATAAGAGACTTGTTCATTGTGCTAATATTAAATCTAGTGGATTATAAATGCATTTATATTTAAAACAAAAAGGTTGTAATGGAAGTAAAAATAAATTCTTTAGAGATTTTTACATTAATAAGATTAAAGCTAAACAACAAAAGAAATCTATCTTTTGTTGTTTGTTTCTAGTAATTATGCATCTTGTACAATATTTTGTATAGTGTATAGATGGTTTTTTAGAAAAATGTAACATCCAGGAAATGGTTTGTGTCATATATTAAAGCCTTTAGATGTGGATTTTTATATATTTGTTTGTTGTAGAAAATTAAAATTTTCTAATTTCTCGAGATCTAGTAAGATTTAGGAAATTCTAATACTAAATGGAAAATGTAGAGAAGCAAATTAGAAAATTCACCTTTTTATTTTTGTGCATGTCTTTTTCTTGCTTAATTGTGTCTGCACAAAATAGAATCGTAGTTAAAGGGACAGTTTTAAATGAAAGTGAAGAGCAGGTAATGTTGGTGTCATGGAAGCTTCGGATGGATATATAAAATCATGGGATGTAATAAATGAACCAATGTCTGATAATGATAGTTATATGTTGCGATCTGCTGAGAATGAATCCAATGTTGATGGAAATTTCTATTGGGCGGACTATCTGGGTGAAAATTATGCACGTACTGTGATTGCCTATGCACGTCAATCTTTTATGGAAAATAATGGAACCAATGAACTAAAACTTTTTATTAATGAATCTGGACTAGAAAAAAACGAAAGTAATAAATGTGATAGATTACTTAAAATGATTGATGAGTGGGAGAAAGATGGTGTTACGGTAATTGATGGGATAGGAGTTGATTTAAAACTTTCTTATAATTATAGTGATCCTATATTACAAGAACAGAATAATAAGAATCTTGTTGATCTTTTTCAAAAATTAGCAGCAACGGGTAAGTTAATTAGAATTTCAGATTTATCAATTGAAATAATAGATAATGATGGGGTAGTTAACTCAAACAATTTAACTTTATCACATTTACAGCGTATTTCTCTATATTATGAATATATTATTGACAAATATTTTGAAATAATACCTAATGAACAATGTTATGGTATTACTCTTGGATCTCCAGTTGATACTAAAACCTTTATAGGGTTATGGAATAACAAATATAACCGCAACTACACTTATGCTGGTTTTATTGATGGATTATCTGGTAAATAATATTTATTTTAGAATTTATAAAGATGAAAAAAACACATATAAATCTGGTTCTTCTACTTTTGTTTTTTTGGGGGTGTTCAGAGAATGAGACTACAAATGTAAGTTTAAGCTATGTCAAGTTTGTACATAAAACATTAACTATTCCTTATACTGGTGGTGAATCTCTCCTTTTAATAGAGTCATGTGGAACACCTTGGGAGATTGTTTATGATAAAGAAAATGATTTGATTAGTGATGTTTTGCAAACTAAAGGAGGTGAATTAGGCGATGTAAAGCAATATACCCAAATTAAATTTCGTTGCAATGAGAATCTAACAAAAGACATTCGCTCTCAAGAGCTTTTTTTGATTAATGAAATAACTGGGGAACGTTCTTCTTTTACTCTTATACAAGATACTAAATATAAACCTCTTTTGTTATCTATTGATAAATCTACAGAATATCAGACTATAGTAGGATTTGGTGGTATGTATAACCCTAAAATCTGGTTATCTAAAAATGACTTAATAACTGAATCTGAAATAACTAAAATGTATGATTCAAATCAGCTAGGGTATAATGTTCTTCGTTTAATGATTTACCCGAATGAACTAGATTGGATAAGCGATATTGATGCAGCGAAAAGAGCACAAGAGTTAGGTGCAATTATATTTGCTTCTCCATGGGAGATACCTGCTCATATGTCTGAGGAAATCAATGTTAATGGGAAACTTTACGATAGACATCTTAAACCTGATAGTTACCAAGAATATGCAAATCATTTGGTTAAGTATATAAAATTCATGAAAGATAATGGTGTTGATTTATATGCTGTTTCTGTTCAAAATGAACCAGATATGGATTTTACTTTTTGGTATCCACATGAAATTGTCAACTTTATAAAGAAACATGGTAATCAAATTAAAGAAGCTGGGGTGAAATTAATGGCTCCTGAAGCCTGTGGCTTTCAACCTGAATATACTGATCCTGTTCTAAACGATGCTGAGGCCTTCGATAAAACTGATATTTTAGCTGGCCATACTTATCAAGGTTTTATAGATATAGAGGAGAGTAGTTATGTGAAAAATAGATATGACTATATCTGCTCTTTGTATAATAAAAAACTAGCAGCTTCAGGAAAAACCTGGTGGATGACTGAGCATTTATTTAATGAAGGAGAAAAAGAATCAGACTCATCAAAGTGGGAATTTCAAAAATGGAAATATAACTTGTCTACATTAGGTAAGGAAATACATATGTGTATGGATGGATATTGTAGCGCTTATATATATTGGTACCTGAAAAGATTTTACGGTATGATTGGAGATTCAGATAATAGAAGTTTAGAAGCTAATGGAGAAGTATTAAAGAATGGATATATTCTTTCTCATTATGCCAAATATGCTACAGGTACCATACGTATAAATATTAATACAGGAGACTTAAATGTTTTAGGAACAGCTTACCTTAATAGAGATAACAATGAAGTTTCTATAGTTTTAATAAACTTGACGAATGATGATTTAAATGTAAGTATCCCTTTCTCTGGAATCAAAGAAATAAACGCTATAGAAACTACAGAGGAGAAAAATATGGAAAAAGCAATAACAGGAGAACTAAATGAATCTGATGGAGCTTATGTCTTAGTATCTAAATCTAGTATTACATCGATTCGTTTAAATTTATAATAGAAGAGCGAGTAATTACTCGTAATGGTTAATAATAAAAATTCAAATTCAAATGAAAAAAAGAATAATCTTCTGTTTTTTATCTATAATACTTACACTCCCGGTATGTAGTGCTGAGCAGTTTATTCAATTCTCCAAAACACCATCTTCATTTGCTTTATTTGAAGATGGAAGTGTAGTTCCTATTGTAGTAGATAAGGACGATTATAAAGGAGTTCTTATTGCAGCTGAGAATCTTAAAGAAGACTTTTCTTTAGTAACAGATGTGCCTCCTAGATTATTATACGATACTGATCAATCTAATCAGATTATTATTGTTGGTACTATTGGGAAAAACAAACATATCAATCAATTGATAAAATCCGGGAAAATTGATAAGTCTGCATTAACTGGTAAAAATGAGAAATTTGTTATTGCTACTGTTGATAATCCTATTGTTGGAGTTGATCGTGCTTTAATTATTGCAGGAAGTGATAAAAGAGGTACAATTTATGGTATTTACGAATTGTCTCAACAGATTGGTGTATCTCCTTGGTATTGGTGGGCAGATGTTCCTGTACACAAACAAAAAGAGATATATATAAAAAGAGGTATATATACCAACGGAGAGCCTGCTGTAAAGTATAGGGGGATTTTTCTAAATGATGAGGCACCTTGTCTTACCGGTTGGGTAAAACATATGTATGGTACTAATTATGGAGATCATCGTTTTTATAGTCGTGTATTTGAACTAATATTGCGTCTTCGAGGAAATTTTCTTTGGCCAGCTATGTGGTCATGGGCTTTTTACCAAGACGATCCTCTTAATAGCCAACTTGCAGATGAGATGGGGGTTATTATTGGAACATCACATCACGAACCAATGGCTCGGAATCATCAGGAATGGAGTCGAAAACGAAAAGAATATGGAGAATGGAACTATCAGACTAATAAGGAAACATTAGATCGTTTTTTTCGTGAAGGTATTGAACGCATGAAAAATACGGAAGATGTTGTAACTATAGGGATGAGAGGTGATGGTGATACTGAAATGTCTGAAGAAACTGATATTGCTCTTTTAGAAAGAGTCGTAAAAAATCAGCGGAAAATAATAAAAGATGTAACTAAGCGGCCAGCAAAAGAAACTCCTCAAGTTTGGGCACTATATAAAGAAGTGCAAGATTATTATGATAAAGGAATGCGTGTTCCTGATGATGTAATTATGTTAATTTGTGATGATAATTGGGGCAATGTAAGGCGTTTACCTAATGCAAAAGAGCGAAAACATCCAGGAGGATGGGGATTGTATTATCATGTGGATTATGTTGGAGCCCCACGTAATACAAAGTGGCTTAATGTTACACCCATTCAGAATATGTGGGAACAGCTGCATTTAACATATGAATACGGAGTAGATAAACTTTGGGTTCTTAATGTTGGTGATTTGAAGCCGATGGAATATCCTATTACTTTGTTTTTAGACATGGCTTGGAACCCTACTAAGTATACGGTGACTAATTTGTTAGAACATCCTCTCTCCTTTTGTTCGCAACAATTTGGAGAAGAACAAGCAGAAGAAGCAGCTCGTATTCTTAATTTATATAGTAAATATAACGGACGTGTAACCCCTGAAATGCTCGACAAAAACACATATAATCTTGAAACAGGTGAGTGGAAGAAAGTTTCTGATGAATATATAAAGTTGGAGGCCGAAGCTTTGCGTCAATATTTAAGTCTAGCACCCGACTACAGAGATGCTTATAAACAACTTATTCTTTTTCCTGTGCAGGCAACAGCGAATTTATATGAAATGTATTATGCACAAGCAATGAATCATAAATTATATGCTGAAAATAATCCAGAAGCAAACTATTGGGCAGATAAAGTTGAACAAACATTTAAACGGGATGCTGAGTTGAGTTATGATTATAACAATGTAATGTCGAATGGGAAGTGGAAAAATATGATGATTCAAAAGAAAATTGGATATACAAGCTGGAATGATAACTTCCCTGAAGATACTTTACCTAAAGTATTTAGACTTGAAAACGCAAAACAAGCCATAGGCAACTATGTTTTTTCATCTAGTGCGGGTTTTGTGGCTATGGAAGCAGAACATTTTTATGAAGTTATAGATTCTCCTAAAGCTAAATGGACAGTTCTACCTTATATGGGACGAACTTTGAGTGGAGTAACATTGATGCCGTATACGGAATCAACTGAAGGAGCCTCAATCTCTTATAAATTGGAGTTGCCCAAAGATATTCGTTCTGTAAGAGTACATATAATAGTAAAATCGACTTTAGCTTTTCATGATTCGAAAGGGCATGAATATAAGGTGAGATTTGATGGAGGAAATGAAAAAATTGTAAACTTCAATTCTGATTTAAATGAAGATCCACAAAATAGATATTCTGTTTTCTATCCTACAGTTGCTCGAAGAGTAGTTGAAAAAACCATAGACTTAAATGTTCCAATAACTACAGATGGTTTTCAGATCTTAACTATTTCTCCTCTTGATCCAGCTATCGTTTTTGAAAAAATAGTAGTTGATTATGGTGGTTATAAAGAATCTTATCTTTTCATGGAAGAGTCTCCTGTAGAAAGGGATAAAGACTAAAACTTAATATTTATTTAATGTATATTAATATGTATAAGTACCTATATAATAATTTTAGAATGAATTTAGTAAGAACATCTGTTTTATTTTTGTTTTTGATTTTTGGCTTATTAAGTTTAGCCGCACAAGAATTAAAGTTACGGTATGATCAACCGGCAAAGGTTTGGGAAGAAGCACTCCCTTTGGGTAATTCACGTTTGGGAGCTATGGTCTATGGTATTCCGGAAAGAGAGGAAATACAATTAAATGAAGAAACGATATGGGGCGGTGGTCCTTATCGTAATGATAATCCTAAGGCATTAGCATCTCTTCCTGAAGTAAGAAAACTTATTTTTGAGGGTAAAAATAATGAGGCAGATAAATTAATCAATCAAACTTTTTTTACTCAGACGCATGGAATGCCATTCCAAACAGCTGGAAGTGTTATCCTTCATTTCCCAGGGCATGAGGAGTATCAGAATTATTATCGTGAACTCGATCTTGATCGTGCCCTAGCAACTACTACTTATACTGTAAATAATATTAAGTATACACGTACTGCTTTGTCTTCTTTTGCTGATGACGTTTTTATTATGCAGCTCACTGCTAGTAAAAAGGGAGCATTAAACTTTGAAATAGAATATAGTAACCCATCTGAACATTCTATATATAAAAAAGATAAATCACTTGTACTTGAAGGGAATGGTTCTAATCATGAAGGAATACCAGGAGTAATTAAATATCAGACTCATACAAAGGTGGTGAATAGTGATGGTAATGTAGAGGTTTCTGATAGTAAAATTACTGTGAATGGTGCTTCTTCTGTTGTTTTGTATGTTTCTATTGCTACTAATTTCACTGATTATCAAACTGTAAATACAGATCCCTATACTAAGGCAACTAAATTGTTGGATGCTGCTATCCGAAAAAAAATGACTGTCGCCATGAAAGAGCATATTCTTAAGTATAGTGAGCAATTTCATAGATTTACACTTAATTTAGGGCAATTGAATGGTACAGATAAACGTACAACTACTCAACGTATTTTAGATTTTCAGACTAATCAAGATCCTTCGTTAGTAACACTTCTAGCACAATTTGGAAGATATTTGCTAATCTCCTCTTCGCAGCCCGGAAGTCAACCTGCTAATCTCCAGGGTATTTGGTGTAATAGTCTGTATCCTGCATGGGATAGCAAATACACTATTAATATAAATGCCGAAATGAATTATTGGCCAGCTGAAGTAACTAATTTATCTGAGACGCATGTACCTCTCTTCCAAATGCTAAAAGATTTAAGTGAAACTGGAGCAGAAACAGCACGTGTTATGTATGGTGCTGAAGGCTGGGTTGCTCACCACAATACAGATATTTGGCGGGTTACCAGCCCCATCGATTTTGCTGCTGCAGGAATGTGGCCAACCGGAGGTACTTGGCTTAGTCAGCATCTTTGGGAGCATTATTTATTTACTGGAAATAAAACGTTTTTGCGTGAAGTTTATCCCATCTTAAAAGGAGCGGCAGACTTCTTTATGTCCTCATTAGTTGAACATCCTCAGAATGGATGGATGGTTGTATCACCCTCTGTGTCACCTGAACATGGACCAATCTCTGCTGGATGTACAATGGATAATCAGTTGGTATTTGATATTCTTACTAGAACAGCTGAAGCAACCCAAATATTAAATGGGGATTTAGTATATAGTAAACGACTATTAGATATGGCTGATAAATTGCCACCTATGCAAATAGGAAAATACTCACAACTTCAAGAATGGTTAGAAGATATAGATGATCCTAAGAGTGAACATAGACATGTTTCACACCTTTATGGGCTTTATCCGGGTAATCAGATATCTCCTTATCGTACTCCTGAGCTTTTTGAGGCAGCTCGCAACTCTTTGATTTATCGAGGAGATATGGCTACAGGGTGGTCAATTGGTTGGAAAGTGAATCTTTGGGCACGTTTACTCGATGGCAATCATGCTTATAAGATTATCAACAATATGCTCACTCTTGCAGGGAGTGAGAATCCGGAAGGAAGAACTTATCCCAATCTGTTTACTGCACATCCGCCTTTCCAAATTGACGGAAATTTCGGACTGACAGCCGGAGTTGCCGAAATGCTTATTCAAAGTCACGATGGAGCCGTACATCTATTACCAGCATTACCGGAAGTATGGAAAGATGGTTCGGTTTCGGGAATCGTAGCACGCGGAGGTTTCGAAGTATCTATGAAGTGGGAGAACAGTAAGGTTTCAGAAGTGGAGGTTGTATCTAAAAATGGAAATAATTTACGCTTGCGGTCTTACGCCCCGCTTACCGGAAAACACATGAAAGAGGCACAGGGCGATAATCCGAATCTCTTATTGGTTCCGGCACAGGCTGTAACACCTATTATTTCCGATAAGGCCTCATTGAAAGGCATCGAGTTAGATAAAGTATATGAATATGATATACCCACGGAAGCAGGAAAAACTTACACTTTTAATGCTGTCAATTAATTGTTTGTCGACAAATACAATATTCCGGTAAACAATTATTGCTTCATTAAATAAAATATTGATATTGAATATTAGTATGTTAAATATTAATGAATAGAAAACATACCACGATAAATAACCGTAATCGTTTGGTTGACTGTGTTTTAATCTTATCATATTGCTGATAAATATATGAATTTGAATGTGTAGGAGTAAATAATGTAATTAATGTAATTAATGTAATTTGTGATTACTTCTGTAATATAGAAAAGTGTACAACTGAGAAATAATAATAATAATTTAATTTGATTTATGAACAGAATTATTGGTTTTAAAATTTTATGCTGTTTTACAGCCATCGCTTTGTTCTGTGGATGTAATGATTCTCTTTTAATAGAGAATAATCCTACTGTAGAAAATAAATATCAAGTGGAAGACGGTGTTCAAATTATGGAGAATACAAAATACTATTGGTATGAAGGAGAAAAAATCTACTTAGAAGAGATTCCGGAAAAGGAATATGTTGTATTTAAAAAGAAAGATTTACAGGAATTATCTTCGCTTAAAAATCAGAGTTCAACTCCTCTTATTAAAGAAGAGTTTCAGGAATTAAAACTTGCAGGAATTATTTTATCGGACAAAGCTGCTACTGAGAAAGATAATGTCATGTGGGGTATAACAGAAAGTAATTTAAGATCAGCAATTGCTGGCGATATTCCTACTATTATTTATAAATCTCCTTTTTATAAGTCTTCGTTAGGTGAGGAAATTGGTATTTCACATCTCTTTTATGTGAAATTAAAATCAGAGAAAGATAAGGATAAACTTATCGAATTAGCCACTAAAAATAATGTAGACATCATTGGTAATAATGAGTTTATGCCTTTATGGTACACTCTTTCATGCGACAATGAATCAGCCGGAGATGCCTTACAAATGGCTAATGAATTTTATGAGTCAGGTCTTTTTGAATTTGCAGAACCTGACATAATAGGGAATCTTGCTGTAAATACCAATGATACTTATTTTAATAAACAATGGAATCTTAGTGGAAGTAACTCAATTAATTGGGTATCTGCCTACGCATTAACACAGGGTGCAAATGTTAAAGTTGCTATTATTGACACAGGCATCGAACAGTTACACCCAGATTTAGCCAATGTTTTTCCAGCATATGATCTTGTTGAAGGTTCGTGGTATGCCACAAATATATACGGTGAACATGGCACTGCCTGTGCCGGTATTATCGGAGCGACAACAAATAATAATAAGGGTATTGCGGGTATAGCTCCTAAAGTAGCAATCTAGAGCTATGCACATAACTTCGGGACTCAACCTAATGCCGCTCAACAATTAGCATCAGGAATAGCATTAGCTTCCGGAAGTGTGGATGTTATTAGCTGTTCATGGAGTGGTCCGACAAATTCTCTGATTACAGATGCTATTCGTTATAATGCAGGTTGGGGACGAAATGGAAAAGGGACTGTTGTTGTATTTGCTACCGGAAATGAAGGTCGCAGTAGTGTTTCTTTTCCAGCTAATTGCCATTCGAGCGTAATAGCAGTGGGAGCTATAGGTCAAAATGGTAGAAAATCAAGTTTTAGTAATTATGGAACAGAATTGGATATTGTAGCTCCTGGCGAATACATTCCAACAACTGATTTACTTTACGGATATGGTTATGATAAATCTGATTATACTATGAAATTCAATGGAACTTCAGCTGCTTGCCCTCACGTTGCTGCTGTTGCGGCATTGATCCTTTCTTTAAATGAGAACCTTACAGCTCAGGAGGTTAAAGATATTATAGAAAAAACAGCGAGAAAAGTGGGTGGTTACTCTTATACAACGGTGTCCGGTAGACCTAATGGCACATGGAATAGAGAGATGGGATACGGATTGGTTGATGCATATAATGCCGTATTAGAAGCTAGAAGACGCTTATAAGTATTTATATAAATTGAGAAAAATATGAAAAACGAAAGAATTATTTTATCCATACTAATGTTGATATGTATGTGTAGTTGCGATAGCGAATATAAGGATTTTCTTTATAAGGAATACCAGTTACCGGCCAAGCCTGGTGCATTGGAATTAAATATTGAGACAGATAAGGCTGTACTAATTAATGATAAGACTGAATTTCAAAGGGTTTTTTCCAATTTTCCCAATGCAAGAGCCGTTGATTTTAAGAACTATACTTTATTGTTAGTCAAAGGTGTTTCCACATCAGGGATAAGGGACATTGAGAAAACGATTTCGGAAACTGATAATAAATATATATTTACTATTTCTGTAAATGGAAATGGTACTACGGTTATGGAGTCCTGGTATTTAGCTTATATTATTCCTAAAACAAGCGAGGAAAATATAACTTTAACAGTTACGTATGAATTATTCTAATTTGAATATTGTCTGGTACTGAAATAAGTTGTAATTATAAAAGTAAAAGGATAAAGAGGTATAATAGGTCAAATTATTAATAAATATTATAAATATTAAATTATTAACCGACAAATAAATATAAAAATATAACAACAAGATGAAGAAGAAGAATATTATTTTATTAATGCTTTTGGCTGTGATATATGGGTGCAATTCGCCTAAAGAAGCAACCACCACTTATACCAATCCGCTCATGTGGCTTGATGCCCCCGACCCCTCTCTAACAAGGTGCGGCGATGATTTCTACCTCGTAACCACCACCATGCATACCATGCCCGGCGCACCCGTTATGAAATCCCGAGACCTGGTTAATTGGGAGATTGTCAGCTACGTATTCGACACCTTAAATGATACCCCGAAGTACGATATGAACGAGGGCACAGTTTACGGTCGCGGACAGTGGGCCACCTCCATCCGCTATCACAAAGGAAAGTTTTACGTACTCTTCTCACCCAACGATCAGCCATATAGTGCTTATATCTACTCAACCACCGATCCGGCAACTGACAAGTGGGAGTTAGTTTCACGTACACCCCACTTCCACGATGCTTCGCTTTTCTTCGATGAAGACGGACGCGTGTTTATATTTTATGGAACAGGCGAACTTCGCGAACTAAAAGAAGACCTTTCGGATGTAAAAGAAGGGGGCGTACACATGAAAATATTCGAACGCGATGCCGAAGAAACCGGCCTGCTCGAAGGAAGCCACGTTATCAAACACAACGGAAAATACTACCTCATGATGATATCATGGCCCAACGGCAAGCCACGCCGCCAGGTGTGCTTCCGTGCCGACAACATCACCGGCCCGTACGAGAAGAAAGTGGTATTGGAAGACAACTTTGCGGACTTCCCCTACGTAGGACAAGGTTGCTTAGTCGATGATAAGAACGGTAACTGGTATGCCGTTATATTTCAGGATCGAGGAGCTATCGGTCGTGTACCCCTGCTTATGCCTTGTACCTGGACAGACGGTTGGCCCATGTTGGGTGATGAAAATGGAAAAGTACCTGCTATGGGCAAAACCCCTTTGAAGCCACACCCTGTAAATAGCTGTATTGTGGATAGTGATGATTTCAGCGGAACCGAACTGAAAATGTGTTGGCAGTGGAATCATAATCCTCGCAACGAAAATTGGTCACTTACTGAACGTCCCGGCTACTTGCGACTTAAAACAAACCGCCCAGTAGATAATTTGTATGCTGCTTACAATACACTGACACAACGTATGGAAGGACCTCGTTGCACCGGAGCCATATCTATCGACCTATCGCAGATGAAAGACGGTGACGTAACTGGATTGGCAGCATTCAACGGTCATTCAGGATTACTATCGGTTACAAAAAAAGATGATAAGAAATACCTGACCATGTCTACCAATGTAGTGGATTTAAGCGATAAGGAAAAAGCAATTCTGGATGTTGAAATTGATGAAAAAGAAAAAATTGAATTGGAACAAAATCTTATCTATTTACGTATAGATGGCGATTTTAACTTAAATAAGGATATCGCTACATTCTATTATAGCACCGATAACGAAAATTGGACGAAAATAGGTAGTGATTTCAAAATGCGTTTTGATTACAGAAAACTTTTTATGGGTACACGATATGCTATATTTAATTATGCTACCAAGGAAGAAGGAGGTTATGTAGACGTGGATTTCTTTCATTATGAGAACTTAAAAAACTAAAAGATGGAACTCTCACAATAAAAATAACAGAGTTAATATTTCTTGCATTATTTGCTTTTTTACAATGGTATATATGGACAAGACCATAAAAAATGAGGAGATCTTTATTATGAGCAATAACTTTGGCTTTTCCTTGCTACTGAATCCACTAGTGATGAAAAAAGGAATTTGTATATTATTCGCTGTAAAAGATCTCGTCTGCGGCTATGGATTGATAATCAGTTGCCTTACGACTATAGATATATTAAGATGTAAATCCATTTAAATATGATATAAAGATATTAAATACAAAAACTTAAAAATATAGAAGAATGAAGAAAAAACATCAATTAATTGCATTGTGTATAGCTGTATTTCTGGTTGGATTTACAGGATTAAGAGCTGGGAACCCGTATTTGCCCTTATGGGAGCATTTACCTGATGGTGAACCTCGTGTTTTTGAAGATCCTGATAATCCAGGAAAATACCGTGCCTATATAATAGGATCGCATGACGTTCGCTTTACAAGTTATTGTGGCCCTGATATAAGAATGTGGTCTGCCCCTGTAGAGGATTTATCAAATTGGCGTGATGAAGGGGCTATTTTTACTTATAAAATAGAAGATCAATGGGATGTTATGTATGCACCAGATCTGGTCGAAATAAAACGTAAAGATGGGACAAAAGAATACTATCTCTATCCTCATAGTAGAGGACATGGTAGAGAAGCAATGGTAGCCAAAGGGAGTCGTCCTGATGGACCATTTACCCCCGTAAATTTAACTTCTGATGGAACAAGAACTCTTCCTGGGAGTATTTTGGGTTTTGATCCATCTATATTTGTTGAATATATAACTGATCCCAATGACCCTGACTATGAAATTGGATTCAGAGCGTATGCCTATTGGGGATTTCAACGTTCATTAGCTGCTCAATTAGATCAAAACACAATGTATTCTGTTCGCCCGGGAACAGAGGTTATTCCTTACTTTATGCCTTCAAGTTCTAGATATGGAGTTTTACGTGATCCTAAAGGGACATCTTATCCACATATTTATGAAGGAGAAGATTTAGGTGCATATAATTTCTTTGAAGCATCATCTATTCGGAAAGTTGGAAATAAATACGTATCAATTTATAGTGGCTATTCAGGTCCGGATTACGGTATAGGAAGTAGTAATTCTACTTTACGTTATGCTTATGGGGACACCCCTTTAGGCCCTTGGCGAAGTGGAGGTGTTTTAGTTGATTCAAGAGCTCCTGTATTGAATAAAGATGGTTCGGCAATAGAGACTACTAATGCAGCACATAATACACACGGAAGTATTGAGCAAATTAATGGTCAATGGTACGTTTTTTATCATCGTCCTCCTAGAGGATTTGGAAATGCACGTCAACCAATGGTCGCACCTATTACTATTGAGTGGGATGAAAAACTAGTTTCAGAAGGAGGAAAAGTATCAATAAGAGCTTATGATCCATATTTAGAAAATAATATCTGGACAGCTAAAGATAGTAAAGGAAATGAATATAAGGGTGCAGAAGTGACTTCTGAAGGTTTTCATATATATGGTCTAGATCCTTATCAGTATTATTCTGCAGGATATGCTTGTTATCTCTCTGATATAGGAATACAACAAGATTCATGGGATATTTGGGATAACCATGCCCCTATAACTAATGTAAAAAATGGTAATATAATTGGATATAAATATTTTGGTTTTGGTGGGTTGAAAAAAGCTAAATCTGGATTACAAGCTTTTGAAGGAACTAAAAAAGGAAATAAAACAGCATTTAATCTCTTTTTAACTCCCAAAAGTATAGAAGAATTCAAGATAAGTATTTGGTTGAATGGGCCTTGGGAAAATGATACCTGGAATGGCACAAAGATTGGTGAAATAGTAGTTCCTGCTAATTCAAAACAAGAACTAGCACAATTCACTATAGATGTATCCAAGTTTGTTGATCATTTAGATAAGAAGCATGCTATCTTTCTTGTCGCAGAAGGTGAAGATTCCGGAAATCTATTCGATTTAACCGGGTTGGGATTCAGTTCTAAAAAGAAGAAAATTACTCGTCCAAAAGTTCCCTCAATAAATATCTTAGTTAATAATGAAACCATAGAATTGCCTACTTCTCCTGTTCGTTCTACAAATGCCAATGGTATTACTGATTATAATCTCTATGAAGTAATTTACAGGCTTCCTCTAAATTACACCGGAACTCCTATCGTATCGGCTTCTACAGATGATAATAGTGTTAAGATATCTATAGTCCAAGCAGAATCATCTTCAGATACAGCTGTTATAAAATTTGATTATAACGGTAAAATAAAAACATATAATGTGGTCTTTATTTCACATGAAGTAGCTAAAAAAGATTATGCCTTAGATAGATTTATACATTTTGAAACTATTGACATTACTACTGCTTCAAGTGTAACCTGTTTTCAAGGAGTGGAAGGAGTGAAAATTTCTCATAAAAGTAATAATCACGTAGGTGTGGTTGCAGGATAAGATAAAGAAAATGGCCAAAAGATATTCTCTAGTTCTCAACATTAATGTATGACCTTAGTGTGTGGAAAAACCCCTGTTACCATATGCTACAACTTATACATAGCACGAGCTATATTAATGAAGTTTGTGGTGAATAGGTGAAAATTTAGAGTATCTATTTGGTGAGATTAGTGTATTGTAAAATGTAGAAGAAAATTATAAAAAAAAGAATATGAAACCTATAACTATAGTTATTATTGTGGCTCTGTCGGTAATGTTATTTGCTTGTAAAACTGAAATAAAAGAGAAAAGGCTAATTCCCTGGACTGAAGGAGCTTTTGAAACTCAAAAATATCGTAATCTATTTACTGAGATTGGCTATTCTGAGGAAGAAGTATCAACAAAGCTAGATCAGATTTATTACAATCTTTTTAAAGGACCTAATAAAATATATTTTGAGGTAGATGATTCTTTGGCATACGTATCTGATATAAAAAATCATGATGTGCGTAGTGAAGGAATGTCTTATGGTATGATGATTGCTGTTCAATTAGGTAAAAAGGATGTTTTTGATCGCATATGGAGATGGAGTAAAAAATATATGCAGCATCAAGAAGGTCCTCTTGAAGGCTATTTTGCATGGAGCTGCAATATTGATGGAACAAGAAGGTCTCAAGGTCCTGCTTCTGACGGAGAGTTATATTATATTACAGCTCTTATTTTTGCTTCAAATTTGTGGGGGAATGATACTGGTATTGATTATTTGAATGAGGCTCAATATATTCTAGATTGTTCTATGGCAAAAGATGGAACAAAAGGAGTAACTAACCTTATAGATATGAAGCATAAGTTAATCACGTTTGTGCCAACAGGTGGTGGTGCTACTTTTACTGATCCATCATATCATATTCCAGCTTTCTATGAGGTTTGGGCTCGTTGGGCTAATGATGGGCGCTCGGAGCTATGGTACGAGTGTGCGGAAAAGAGTCGTGCTTATTTACATAAAACGGTGCATCCTATTACTGGACTAAACCCGGATTATTCACATTATGATGGTTCGCCTTATCAAGGTCATGGAATTATTGGCGATGCTTTTCGATTTGATTCGTGGCGTGTCCCAATGAATATTGCTCTTGATTACTCTTGGAGTTGTAAGGATATTGAGTGGCAACAAGAATATGGTCATAAAATTCAGGATTTTTTGTATTCTCAAGGGTTATATACTTTCGTGGATCAGTATAATATTGATGGTTCTATGGTTAAAGACACTTTACAAGCTGGAGATTATGAAAAAGCTTTGCGTCATTCACTTGGTTTAGTTGCTACTTCGGCAACAATATCTCTTGTTTGTACACACCCTAAGAGTCTTGAGTTTTTACATCATTTTTGGGAATCAAAGCATGAACCATATGAAGATGGTTTTTTCGATGCTTATTTTGATGGTTTATTACAAATGTTTTGCTTTATGCAATTAAGTGGAAACTATAAGATAATTTTCCCAAGGTAAAGTCTAAAATAAAGAGTTCTTATAAATGAAGAACTCTTTATTCATTATTGCATAGAAGTATTTAATACTGTCTATGGTGTAGAAAAGAAAGTTTTTGGGATAGTTTAACGTCCTTTTTCTGCAGAATACTTGAACTGGAACACTAAATATTCCTTAGACAAGAGAGTAGAATGGTTGGGGAATACACTCTACAGAAATAAGTATAGTTAATGGTATTCATGATTTATACTTTGTATTTAAAGGAAGAATCCCTTATGAATTATTTAATTTTGATTATTGGATATTTCCTAAATAGTCTGTTTATAGAGTAGAAATATGAGAGTATCAATAAAACTAAATTTTTATCTGTTGTTTTGCATTAATATAGCTAGTTTTTCTTTTGCAATCACAAATTAGTCCAGATTGGGAAAATCCTGCAATTATAACCTGAGTTGAGTTATCAGTACAGTCTAGATGGAGTAAAATACTTTGATTTTGGTGATGTTTATATCCAAAGATGTGCTAATTTTCAAGGTGATATGGTAGGTGTATTCACGTTTAACAACAAGGAAGATAAGGGATATATTGATGTGGATTGGTTTGATTATATGGTTTCTAATAAATAAAGTAGCCAATGAGACTTAGTTTGACAAATTGGGGACTATTATTCTTTATGGAAGGTAAGTTTAATTTACTTTCCCAAAAACAAAGCTCCCTTTTTTATATTTGCCTCATACAAAGTGTTAGAAAAACTCAGTATCGTTTGACAAAAAAATATAAAGTTTATTACTTGATAGAATTAGGTGATGTGTTTTTACTTCTTGAAGATCATTGAACGATTAACGATATTTTACTTTCTGCTTTTTTACATAATCAGTTTGGGGTTACATATCAGTATTTATTGAGTGAAATTAAACAAATAGTTATTGTGCATAGTATGAACCACCCTCAAAAGCATAATATTTATCGGACAATAAAATGGATTAAAATTATTTGCTAAATATTTGTATATGAAAACTTCGTCTTTTCAATGAAAGATTTATTATCATGAATTGAATTTGTCTTGCTTAATACTTCTCTTATTCTATTTATCATACATCTAAAAAAAACTAAAATAAAATGAACTTACTGAAATCGGCATATATTATCATATTTTTTGACTAAATTTATTCTATGGTTTTAAAGGAGCCGATAATATATTCACCGATAATACGATTTACTACTGCAAGATATCATGCCCTAATTTAATGTTACTCAATAAATAATAGCTGTCATAATTCTTAACCTTAATGAAAATCATGAAAAAACTAAGTTTTCTTATACTGTCTGTCTTTATAGCTTGTGGATGTTCTCAACGCAATAGTAATATATCGTTGGCTGGCATTGAAGTCATTCCGGTAGAAGTAAATAATGTTGCTCAGGATGTTTCTTCTTTTATTGAGAAAATTGAGATTACTCCTCTTGAAACCAACGATTCTTCTCTCATACATAAAGTCAAGAAGGTAATCTATGATAAGAAAACGGATATGTATGCTATGTATACCAGTGATCAGATTGTATTTACTTTCAAAGGAAATGGAGAGTATATAGCTAACTCAAAGAAAATGCAAGGTCCAGGACCAGAAGAATATGGAATGGTACTGGATATTAGCTTTAATCCATATTTAGGAGGTATAGATATGCTTAGTCCTTATGGAACAATATATACTTATAGTTCAACATTTGAACTATTGGCCAAAAGAAAATATACACCTGAATTTCCGATAAACCATCTAATGCCACTAGATTCTGTAAATTATATTTTTACACATCCTGTTATGTGGACAGATCAGGAACTCTCATTTGTCGACATTAATTCCCAGCAGGTGGTTATGGATAAATATGGAGGAACCGTATCGAGTGGGCACTATGCAGAACACCATTGCTTTTACCAAATAGGTGAGCACTTCTATTATATTCCTTTGGACCTTAATTATTATATATATCAAATAGATCCGGTAGAAAAGAAATTGACACCAGTAATATATCTTGATTTTGGAGAAGAAGAAGTGAAAGAAAAAGGTTTGCCTGGTCGGGCAGTAGGAAAAAGAACTTTAGATAATAAAGAATTGGATGCTATAGTTGAAGGAACTCAAGAAAGAATGCAATATGTAAGGAATTCAGAGTACCTTTTGCCATTGGTCAAGTTTATTAGTGAGGATTATATATATATATATTGTAAGAAAGGACAAGGAGAATCAAGGAGAATCTTTCTCTATAACAGAAAGAAAAAGGAAAGCTTTCTGTTGACAGAAAGAAAACCATTGCTGATACCTCCATGTAAAGGTTTAGTGGATAATGTATTGTTTTTATTATTTCCTCCCGAACTTGATCTTATCTCCCAAATAGTTGACCGTAAATTGATGTCAGCTGAGGAAATTAGTAAGATGGAAGCTCTAAACGAAGATGACAATCCAGTGATTGTTAAATACTATTTAAAGAAATGAGACACCTAATAAGTTTACTATTTATAGTCGTATTGTTACTTTCTTGCAAAGAAACTGCACAAAAAAGAGTGTACCTTTATCTACTTCATTTCACATGGATTATTATACGTCTATATGAAGTGAGGCTTGGTTTGCCGGAATCAGAAACCTCAAGGATAATATGAATAGTTTTACCTGAAGCATCAGGAGGGATCTTTACTTCACATATGGTGGATTCACAGTTCTTAAGAGATACATTTCCAATGTATGAACTGGGCTCTTTATAGAAAAACCATTTATAGCTAAGCTTATCACCATCGGGATCTGTGGAATTATTCGCATTAAGTTGAATGGATGAGCTTTTCTTTACCGTATATTCTACTACTTGCTTTGTATAGTCGCCATTTAATGAAATTATAGGGTGGTGATTTGCTTCTTCATATTTATCTGTAATAGTCCAAATCATCCTAGTGGCAAAATTATTCCATATATGGTGTTTCCATTTGTTTATTGCCTCTGAACCTTCATGGCTATTAGTGTACATAAAATAAGAATCGTAATCCGATTCATTTACTCCACTTTTCTTTACAAAATCCATCCCTCTAATACCACTCGTTTTTGTTGTGTTAAAACGTCCTCCCCAACCTCCATAATCTAGGTTTTCCGGGTTATTTAATCCATTGGGGTATAAATATAAAAAAGCAGGTGAATCTCCTTCAGTTGCCCATATTCGATTGGGGTATATTGCTCCCAATGGACCTTGTGTCTGGATATTTTTTTTTGTCCAATCATCAGATGGTGCCCATCCATAAATATGCTTGTTTCTGATATAAATAATATCAGGAAACGCACTTGCTATCCATGCTCCTGCATCATCTTGTCCAAGAACATCATAGATTCTTATTTTTCGAATAAACCGATTTACTTCATCAGTGGTACGCGTTTCTTTTATTTTCCATAGAGCTTGTGCTATAGTATTCATTCCTCCCCATGCATTTAACCATATTGGGCGAGCATCGCTCTCTTTATCTATTGAGGCAATAATTAGCTCTGAGCCAGGGCTATCTTTTCCTTTTCCAACACCAAACATCCGTGATTTTAGTTGTCCTGGTTTTATAATAGATTTAAGATATTCATAACTTGGATAATCCTTATCGTGAATTTTAAGGTTTGATTCTACCTCACCATATACCTTAATTATTGATTCTATTTGATTAACCCCAAGTACATTATCTACCCATGCTAGTGAAGATATAAGTCCTTCAATGTCTATCTCATTAGATAAAGTTAATAGATGAATCATTGATTGTATATCATCTGGATCAGCTCCACCCAAGTCTGTAGTTACAATAAGTCTTTGTTTCTTTGCTTCTAATAAAATATTTAAGCTAGAGGGGTTCAGTGAAGTTATTTCTATTTTTCTATCCCAATATTTATTATGTCTTATAACTAAACTATCTTTCAAGAAAGGATTTGAAATAGAGGATACAGAAATAGAGAACTTACCCTTTTGATCTGTTATGGAAGTCGTTTTATTTTTAGCTAGTGATATCTTAGCTCCTTGTAAAGGTAATAAGGTGGATTTATCTTTTATTATACCTGTTATTTCAAAGCTTTTTAAATCTTTATGTTGAGCAAAGAATGGTTGAGCCATAAAAAGTAAAGTAATGAAGAAAATATATATTTCTATTTTATAATTTTTCACTTTGTGGATTTTAGGTGTTCTTTCGTCTTAAATGATATTGAAGATACTTTTCAGTACCAAATTAGGTTAGATAGATTGACTTTAATACATTTATTAAATAATAAGAGCTATTTGGAAAAAGTTCTACTAACAAATTTTAAACACATATAAAGGGCTGAATGCCAATATTCCCATGTATGTCCTCCATCGCGTACCCTGAACTCACAGGGGATGCCTTTTTTTTGCATAGCTTGAATAAATTCAATATTTCGATCTAAAAGAAAATCATCATCTCCACAATCAATAAACCAACGAACAGATTTTAATTCTTGTTTTTGTTTCTCTTCTGCTTTTTGAATGTATTCAATACAAGAGTTTTCTATAACTGAACGAGTGAGTATTGAGAATTTATCCTCCGGATTGTTTTTCTCATCCATGCGAAATTTAGGAATTGACATTAGTGCACTCATAGCATAAGCTGCACTAAACATCTCACTATGACGTTGTGCATAGCTAGTAGCACCTCCTCCTCCCATAGAAAAACCAGCTATGGCTCGAGATTGTTTTTTTGGAATAACACGATAGGTTGATTCTATATAAGGGAGAAATTCAGTGAAGAAGAAAGTCTCGTATTTCCATCCAGGCATATCAAAATAACCATTCCATATTCCTTTACTTATATCTCCTCCGGCATTAGGTGAAACGACAATCATCTCACAAGCCTCATTTGAGGATGTTAATAAGTCTAATACTTCTTGTAAATGGCCTCTTCCAAACCAATCCTTATTGGTTCCATTCATACCATGAAGCAAATATAATATAGGGTATTTTTTGTCTGTTTCTATATTGTAATTTTTAGGTAAATAAATTGTGTATTCTCTTTCTGCGTTAAGAACAGTGCTTTTTATACTTTTACTCTCTACTTGGCTGTGAATTTGTTGAGAATAAACAGAGTCATTGGTTGATAAAATAAGTATAAATAAAAAAACTACTTTGATTTTTTTCATGTTGTATATTATTATGTTGTTTTTATAGATTTAAGTATGCTAAATAGGTACAAGAATCGTGAATTATATCTTTTAGAAGTACTTTTAGTAGAAATCAAGTAAAGATACTTTCTTTTATTATGTTTCTTTTTTAAGCAGGTTACATTTGTTTTACCCTATATACCATATTAGTGTTCTTGTTGTATTCTATTTGTTTTTTATTCTTAAATTAGTTTGACAAGTAAAGTTGGGAATTCCAGATGACCATATTGGCTATTTATGAATTTTCTAGAGGATTTTATAATCCATTGACCTCTAGCTGTATAAGGTGCTTTGCGATTGAGGAAGAGGTTGAGTTTATATCACCCTTGTTCTGAGACCCTTAAGCGGTCTAGGACCTAACACCCCTCGGTCCTAGACCGAGCACCCTTCAGTCCTAGACCGACAGGCCTTCGGTCCTAGACCGATGAAAAGTGAAGATGAGCAAGCTACTTTTTTACTTTTAAAAAGAAAAGTCTAAATCAATAAAAAAGACCATAAGGTGACATCACTTTATGGTCTTTTATTCCTTATTATGGGAGTGTATTAGTCTAGTATTTTTTCGGGTATTTCTATTTTATGGAGGAAACCTTCTGCCTCATATTCTGTGTCTACTTCTTTCAGATTCATTATGGGATATTTGGCTACAGATGTTCTTGTTTTAGATTCTGTTATTATTTCCCAGCCTAATTGGAACCATCCGTTTAAGAATTGTACAACTCCATATTTGCTTTGTTGAATATCAAATTTGTGACTTACTTCTTTTTCATTTTTGGAGTAAGTTACAATTAAATAAGGCGTTTTATCTTCTTCAATAAGAGAGAATGTACCTTTAAGTAGAGGAGTTTTTTCTGTAATAATACCCTCATTTTCTTTGGAGAATAAATAGCAATCCTTTGTTTCATTGTTCACAAGGAATAAAACGGTGCTTTCTTTCAAAATAGGATGATTACTTTTGGTAATGGAAACAGAAGTATAGAAGTCTACCACTTTTATGGTTATGGTTTGACTGGTTTTTTGTTGTGTATCAGTAACTGTGATTGTTGTGGAACCTTTCTCTTTCCCTGTAATGAGAAGCATTCCGGGATCATCTTCATCATAAAAAGAGGTTCCTACCTCTAGTATTTTAGGGTCTTTGATTGAAAGATCGTAATTCCTACTTCCTCCCAATAGTGGGATGAAAGTTCTTAGATCATAAGATTCTGAACTTTTTCGTACTTCATAGTACTCTTTTTCAAATTGTAGAGGTAATGCCTTTTTTTCATCATCGTCATTACAAGCAACTAAAAAAAAGATACTACCAAACAGAAGGAGTGTGACAAATAATTTTAGGTGTTTCATATCCTTAATTAATAGGTGGATAATAAATTGAATTAATTATCATAAAGGTATGAAAAAATCAAATAGATGGTCCTTTTGTCTCCTATATTTTTATTAAATGTATGTTTTTGTCTCTATAATTCCTTTTTGAGCAGCAAGGGCATTTAGGGCAAGTGCCTCCATTTCTTTTTCACCGGGATAAACTTTTATCGGGGCTAAGAAGTTTGTTTGCTTGACTATGAAATCTACTATATAGTCTGAATAAGCTATACCACCGGTTAACAGAATTGCATCAATTTCTCCTCTTAAAACAGTAGCTGACGCACCAATACTTTTAGCTATATTATAGGCCATCGCTTGCAATATGAGTTCTGCCTTTTTATCTCCATCTAATAGTTTATTGTAAATAATGCGTATATCGTTTGTACCCATATGACTTAATAATCCGGATTGACTAGCTATTTTTTTCTTTAGCTCTTTTTTGGTAAACTGGCCGCTGAAACACAAATCAATAAGTGAGCCTGCCGGTAATGTTCCTGCTCGTTCGGGAGAGAATGGGCCTTCACCATTTAACGCATTATTCACATCTATGATTTTTCCCTTTTTATGAACACCAATGGAAATACCTCCCCCTAGATGTGCTATGATTAGGTTGAGTGATTCGTAGTCTTTTTGTTGTTCTTTAGCATACTGTCGCCCAATGGCTCTTTGGTTTAGGGTATGAGCAATAGCTGTTCTTGGAAGTAGGGGGGAACCCGATATTTTTGCTATTTCATTTCGTTCATCAACTAGTCCCGGATCAGCAATATAGGTAGGACAAGCTTGAGGCTGTTCGTTGGCTAACTCATTAGCCAATAGACAACCTAAATTACAAGGATGATCAAACATAGCGTTGTCAACATCTTGTATCATCTGTTCATTAATTGCATATACTCCTCCCTCTATGGGTTTGGTCAAAGGGCCTCTGGCTACAATGGCATCGAAAGGGTATGTAATGTTGTTCCTTTTCAGTTCGTTGCAAATACTTTGTTTACGAAAATGAAACTGATCTTTTACTTGCTTATAGAGAGCTATTTCTTCAGGTGTATGTGTAATTGTGGAACTGAATATTTCTTGCTCTTCCTTATAAACAGCCACTTTTGTAGAGGTTGACCCCGGGTTAATTACAAGTATTTTCATTCTTTTCTGCTATTAAACAAGCCATAACAATACTATAATACTTGGAAGAGCCGGTATCACTGCGTGAAGGAAGTACTACCGGGCAACACGTGCCCTGTAACACTCCTGCCATTTGTGCCTCAGCAAAAAGAGATACCGCTTTGTAAAAAGTGTTTCCTGCTTGTATATTTGGAAATATTAGTACATCGGCTTGCCCTTTGATTGGAGAAGTTATGCCTTTAATCTCTCCACTTTCGTGATCACAAGAGGTTTTTACATCCAGTGGACCATCCACAATGGCGTTTCCAAAAGCACCGGCTTCAGACTGTTCCACAATGTTTACATAATCCATTGAAATGGGAAACTTGGGACTTGCTTTTTCAGAGAAATGAATCAAGGAAACTTTAGGTGTTTCTATGCCAAATTGATGACAAACTTTAATGGCATACTCTATGATCTTGATGCGTTGTAGTATGTTGGGTCTGGGTATTACGGCTGCATCAGAAAAGAAGAGCAGTTTGGGGTAGCGTGGTATCTCCATAACTGCTAGATGAGTAAGAATTTTTCCTTTAGGAAGTAAACCTTCTTGCTTGTCTAAAACTACACGAAGCAAATCATCTGTATTTATAATTCCTTTCATCAAAATATCTGCTTTCCCTTGTTTAATAAGATGTACTCCTAGTTGTGCTGCTTCTTTGCAGTCAGAGGTTTCTCTAATGGAAATGGCATCCCCTTTTTCGGGAGAAGTTAAACTCTTGGGCATTTTTTTAGGAATTCCAACTAATATGAAACGAGCAATACCTTCATTTAGTGAACGCAGTATGGCATACTCTGTATGTTCATCATACGGACAAACCACAACTATTGTTTTAGGTTGAGCTTCGGTTTGTATATAGTGAGTTAGCTCTTTAAAGCTTTTAATAGGTTGCATTTTTTCTATAATTTCAATGTGTTATTTAAACAGAAATAGAGCCTGGCTTGTTTACAGTAATAAGAACTTTTAAGTAAAAAAACAGCTTTTGGTGTGTATTTTTTTTCATATGAAAGAAATAGCTTAAATTTGTTTGAGCCTATATGTTAAAATGTTCTATATGGAATCTTTACTATATCCTCCTTTCCTTAATCCGGGTGACCGTGTGATTATGGTTTCGCCTTCTAGTCGTATTGAAAAAAAACTAATCGATAAAGCAAAGGAGAGAATGGAGTCTTGGGGACTAAAAGTAACCTTATCTAAGCATGTAGATTCAAGTTTTAATCATTATGCAGGAACAGAAGAGGATAGAAAGAGAGATTTCCAAGAAGCAATGGATAATAAAAAGTATAAAGCAATACTTTGTACCCGAGGAGGTTATGGGGCTATTCATCTTATAGATCAGTTAGACTTTACCGAATTCAAAAAGCATCCCAAATGGTTGATTGGTTATAGTGATATTACGGCTCTACACGCTTGTTTTAATAAGGAGGGATATGCAACACTTCATAGTCCTATGGCTAAACATCTGGCTATGGCTCCACAAAATGAGTTTTCTTTACTTTACCTGAAGGGAATTCTGCAAGGAAAACTACCCAATTATTCTTGTTGTGCTCATTCATTAAATCGATTGGGTAAAGTGAAAGGTATTTTAAGAGGTGGGAATCTGTCAGTTTTAGGGGCCTTGCAAGGTACACCTTATGCCATTACTGCTCAAGAAACGATTCTTTTTGTTGAAGATGTGGGTGAACACTTACATAGTATAGAGCGGTTGTTTTATAATCTAAAGTATTCCGGGGTGCTAGATCAATTAGCTGGATTAATTATAGGACAGTTTTCTTCCGAATCTGAAAGTGGGTTATTAGAGAAAAGAGTGTACCAAATGCTATCCAATTTTTTAACTCCTTATTCTTTTCCTGTTTGCTATTCTTTTCCCATTGGTCATACTGAACTAAACTATCCGGTGATTTGTGGTTCAAAAGTTGAACTTAATGTGGAAAAAGAGCGTGTAACTCTCTCTTTTCTTTCATAATCTCATTTTAGCTATTCTATTATATAGAATTATGCAACAAAAAATGTAATTTTGCTGCGTATTAGATATTTAGTAATGATGAATAGAATTGTAGCAGTAGGTTTAGTAGGTGTTTTGAGTGCTCTCTTTTTTGCTTGTAGTGGTTCAAAAGTGAGTAATAGCAAATCGGTTGATTTAGCTGAAGATAACGCAAGTGTAGCAGTCCCACGGTTTAATGCAGATAGTGCCTATCGTTTTATTGAGAAACAGGTATCCTTTGGCCCACGGGTACCGAATACAAAAGAACATAAAGAGTGTGGGCTTTATCTGGAAGATAAACTAAAAGCATATGGAGCAACTGTGGTCACACAAGAAGTTGATTTAGTAGCTTACGATGGTACCTTACTTAAAGCAAAAAATATTATTGCATCTTACCAACCCGAATTAAAAAAACGAGTTGCTTTGTTTGCTCATTGGGATACCCGCCCTTGGTCGGATAATGATCCGGATGAGAAAAATCATCGTACACCCGTACTAGGTGCTAACGATGGAGCCAGTGGGGTAGGTGTTCTTTTGGAAATTGCCCGATTACTTCAACAAACCCCAACTACTATTGGTATTGACATTATTTTCTTTGATGCTGAAGATTATGGTGTACCTCAATTCGATACTACATCTCGGGGAGATACTGAGAAGTCTTGGGGACTAGGTTCTCAATATTGGGCTAAAAATCTTCATACTCCCAATTACAATGCCCGCTTTGGCATTTTATTAGATATGGTAGGAGATAAAGATGCCTTGTTTTATTATGAGAGGTATTCTCAAAAATTTGCAAAAAACATCAATAAAAAGGTTTGGAATAGAGCACATGAATTGGGCTTTCAACGTTATTTTATAAAAGAAGAAGGTGGATACATTACCGATGATCATTTATTTGTAAATGAAATAGCTCGTATCCCTACCATTGATATTATACACAATAATATTTATGATAGTGGTTTTGCTAAAAGCTGGCATACGGTAAATGATACCATGGAGAATATTGAAAGAAATACACTACACGCTGTAGGGCAAACTGTTCTGGCGGTTATATATAATGAAAAATAAGATGTCTATTAACGAAAAACAAGAAGAGATTATTAGTGAGTTTGAAATGTTTGATGATTGGATGGATCGTTACCAACTTTTAATTGATTTGGGTAACAGCCAGGAATCATTGGATGAAGAATATAAAACCGATCAAAATTTAATTGAAGGATGTCAAAGTCGAGTTTGGCTTCAAGCTGACTTAGTGAATGGTAAAGTTGTTTATAAAGCAGAAAGTGATGCCATTATTGTAAAAGGAATCATTACTTTATTAATTCAAGTATTATCCAATCATACTCCCGATGAAATTATTAATGCAGAACTTTATTTTATTGATAAAATAGGTTTGCATGAACATCTATCACCCACTAGGAGTAATGGGTTGTTGTCTATGTTAAAACAAATGCGTTTGTACGCATTGGTATTCAAAGCCAAACAAGATCAGGAGAACTAATCTACTTCCTCCTCCTCTTTTACAGTTAGAAAAGGAGAGGAGGTTGCTTGATTGAGTTTCATTAAACTAGTTATGAGTAATAAAACTGCTGAAGCTGCTATAAGCCAGTAGGCTGTAGTCGGTATGATATCCTGAAATGAATCTGCTAAAACAAACTCTTTGCTTATCATAACGGATAAGCTGTTATTTACAATGTGAATAATGAGTACAGGAAGAATGCTTTTTGTTTTGAAATAAACCCAAGCCAAGAGTAAACCAATAATAAATCCACCTATTACTTGAGTAGGATTCATATGAATAAGGCCGAAGATTAAAGCAGAAACTAGTATGGCAGTTCTAGGTGTGTACTTCTCTAATAAAAAACGAGTAACGGCACCTCTGAATACCAACTCTTCAAGTAATGGTCCAATTAGGGTTACTGCAATGATTCCCCATATGCTCTCAAATACAGAACTAAAGGTCTGTTCCATTAAATCGGGGAGGAAGGATAAATAAGACATCAGAAGATCAAGCAAGAAAATGCTGCTAAAAGTGGCTATTAATACCCATAATAAGTAATCCAATAAAGAAGGTTTAGGGAGTGACCAACTCTCTTTATCCATAGGGATAAGTCCTTTTTTCCACAGAACAAGAAACATAAGCAGCATACTAAGAAGTAAAGAGAATATCACTTCTGTAATGCCCAAGTCTGCAGTTATGACTCCTGTGGTTGCATATTGATAAATAAAAAAACCTATCTTCACTATAAATGCTGAACAAAGCTGAAGAATTAGGTAAGTGAATACCAAGAATAAAGACCTTTTCATAGTGTCTGTGTTGTTTTAAAGTAGTGTCTAGTGTCTACTTCATCAATTTTAAGTTGTTCAATTAACGCATCCTTATTTTCAAAGGCTATCTCTTCCCTTAAATAGTAGTGAAATTGTAGTTCCAACGACTGACCATAGATGCATTCGTTGAAATCTAATATATGGACTTCTATACTTTTGTTTTTGCCATTTTTCATAGTGGGTCTACAACCAATGCTAAGCATACCCTTATGTAGCGAATTGTTTAAAAGTACTGAAACAATATAAACTCCATCAGCAGGAATCAATTTGTTTTTATGAATAGGCTCAATATTTGCAGTAGGATATCCCAATAATCGTCCTATTTTCTTTCCATCAACCACTCTCCCTTCTAGTGCATAAGTATAACCTAAAAGATCATTAGCTAATGAAACGTTTTTTTCCTTAATAACCTTACGAATCAAAGAAGAACTAATCTCCTCTTCTTGCAAAAAGTAAGCATTGGTATTAAAAACCTTAATTCCAATATCTTCACCATAAGAAACATATTCTCTGAAACCTTCTGTTTTATCTTTTCTCTTTCCAAACCGATTATCATAACCAATAAATAAAGAGTGAATGTTTAATTTCTCTTTTAATATTTGGCTCATAAAATCATAAGCAGAAAGTTTTGATAGGCTTTCAGTAAAAGGTAATACAACACATTGATCTATGCCTTCTTTGGCTAATCTTTTTAATTTTTCCTCTAGTGGGGTTAATAGTTTAATTTTCTTCTGATGAATGACCGCTGAAGGGTGGTCAGCAAAGGTAATAATGGTTGATTTCAACCCGTTTTCCTCTGCGTTAGTTATAACCTGTTGTATGATGTGATGATGTCCCAAGTGTACTCCATCGAAAAAACCAATGGTAGCTACACTGGGAGATAAAGCTATGTTTTGTAGGGAAGATATGATTTGCATTTCTTTTTTGTACTTACTCAAATAAGAAAGTCCAGTCTTCTTTGGGTTTAGGCGTATAGGTGGTGAAACCTAAAGCTTTTGCTGCTTCACAATTCTCTTTTGAATCATCTATAAGGAAGGACTCTTTAGGGTCAATGCCTGTAAACTGAAGTACCGATTGGTATATTTCAGTATCAGGTTTTAGCATATGCATTTCATATGATAAAAAGATGTGCTCAAAATAGTCTTCTACTCTGAATCCTCTGTAGGGAAAACCAAAATCTGTGGCCCATTTCCAATGTATTGGATTGGTATTACTTAATAAGTAAACCACATAGTGTTCTCTTAAGCGAAGAAGTAAATCTAATTTATTTCTGGGTATGTCATCCAGAAAGCTAACCCAAGCTGCATCAATTTGCTCATCAGATATATCCTTGTTTTCAATTCGTTTTCTTATTTCCTCTCTAAATTCTTCCGATGAGATTAATCCTTTTTCATAATCTTGAAAAAAACCTTCTTGAAGTGATGTTCCTAACAATTCTTCAGTATTTGAAAGTCCTATTTTATTGAATTCATCAATACAACGCTGACGTTCCAAGTCAACTAATACACCACCAAAGTCAATAACAAGATTTTTAATTCCGTTTTTTTTCATTAATTATTATTTAGCTATTATACGTTTAATTCCACGAATGATTTCTCCTCCCCATAGCACAAGAGAGGTAGAAACTATAATTATACTCCATGTTTCAACTGATAGAGGAACGGTGCGAAATACTCCTCCTCCAAATTGAACTATGATAAATTGTCCTAATAAAATTAAGGCGGCTACACCAATCAGACCACTATTCTTTTTAATTCCTTGAAATACAGAGTGGTTTGTGTAGAATGTTGCCGTGTTAAATAAGTTCCAAAACTGAAGCATCACAAAGAAAGTGAAGAAGACAGTTAACTCGTAAGGTGTAATTCCTTCCCCTGTATAAGTGAAGTACATCAGTAATGCCACTAAGGCAACAAGGAATAAAAGCCCAGAACCTATGATGGTTTTAGCCATATCTTTAGTTATAATAAAGTCTGTGCTTTTTCTTGGTTTTTCCTGCATAACTTCCCGTGTGGGAGGGATAGATGCCAGTGCTAATGCAGCAAATGTATCCATAATGAGATTTACCCATAACATTTGTGTTACTGTTAGAGGTAAAGTTGTTCCCCAGATTGACCCCACTAATATAATGAGTACAGCAACAAAGTTAATGGTTAGCTGGAATACAATAAATCGTTGAATATTCTTATATAAAGAGCGTCCCCACATTATAGCGGTAGAGATGCTATTGAACGAGTCATCAAGTAAGGTAATGTCGCTGGCTTCTTTGGCTACTGTTGTGCCACTACCCATTGAAAGTCCTACATTGGCAAAGTTTAAAGCAGGTGCATCGTTTGTTCCATCACCTGTAACTGCTACGATGTGTCCTTTTTGTTGTAATAGCTGAACCAATCGTTGTTTGTCCGTTGGACGTGCCCGAGACATAATTCTTATTTTATCAATACGATCCAGAGCTTCTTCGTCGGTTAATGCTTCAAACTCAACCCCTGTAATACAAGCTTCTTCTGTTTTTTGATTATCCCACAACCCAATTTGGCGTGCAATTTCCAGCGTTGTTTTTTGGGTGTCACCAGTAACTATTTTTATATCAACTCCTGCTGATTGACAATCATTAATGGCATCTGCTACATCTAACCGAACGGGGTCTGAAATGGCAGCTACACCAATGATTTGAAGTTTGTTTTCTTCTAGCAATTCAATACAGCTCCTTGTATCATTAGCGGCAACCTCCATATAAGCAAAAGCAAGAGTTCGCATTGCTTTCTCCTGATATCCTGTCAGTTGTTTCTCTATCAATTCTTTTACTTCACTCGGTTCTTTTGTAGAACCTTTATCAAAGAGTACACCGGATGATTTGCCTAATATGATTTCAGGAGCTCCTTTAACATAAAGAATCTTCTTTCCTAGTGTTGAATTAACTAATGTTGCCATTAGTTTTCTTTCAGTAGAGAAAGTTAATTGGTCAATCAATTTGGCGTTTTCACGAGCTACAATGTAATTTTGTTTCTGTTTGCGAAGCCATAATAACAAAGCAATTTCTGTAGGATTGCCCAATCCTTTTTCTTCACCATTATCATCCAGGTATGCTGTTGTGTTGGTACTTATCCCTTCAATAATCAGCGTTTTTACCTCATCGTCTTCCGACTCTTCAAGTGATTTCTCTTTTAACGAAAAGAATACAGTTTCAAAAACTGTCATTTGGTTTTGAGTGAGAGTGCCTGTTTTATCTGTACAAATTACATCGATTGCACCCATGGTTTCTGAGGCGTGCATTTTACGAACTAAATTGTTTGTCTTCAGCATTCGGCTCATATTAATAGCCAAGCTTAAGGTTACACTCATTGGAAGCCCTTCTGGAACAGAAACTACCATCAATGTAACAGAAACCATAAAGTATTTTAGGATGATTTGAAGGATTGCCGGACTATCAGCCCAAGAAAGGGATTCGTGTATTTGCAAGAAAAGATATAAATCTCTAGCTACAAACACAATGAATATAATGGAAGCTAAAGCAAACCCTACTTTGCCAATGAGATTGGCTAGTTTTTGCAGTTGTCTGTTTAATGGTGTTTCTTCTTCATTCTCCACTGTGCTGAGTTTTGACACTTCACCAATTTCAGTTTGATCACCTACAGCGGAAACCTCAAGAATACAGTGTCCGGATAGTACACTTGTACCTCTGTATAGTCTGTTGCTAGGGTATGGAGCTTCCTTGTCAAAATGCTCTTCATCTGTTGTTTTGCTTACTACCGGTTCTCCGGTTAAAGTAGACTCATTGATTTGCAATGAAACAGCTTCTTTCAAAACTCCATCGGCCGGCACTTCATCACCGGTTTCCAGTAACAAGATGTCTCCCACAACAATGTCTTTTCGGGGAACTTCTATTGCTTTGCCATTTCGGATGACTTTAATTAAGTTTTCCTCGTTAACCTGAGTAAGAATTTTGAATTTTTTATTTGCATCATATTCAAAGAAAAAACCAATGGTAGTTGTCAGTAATATTGCGGCAATGATACCAATGGTTTCAACGTATTCATTTTCTATGAATGCAACTATGAGTGATAGAACGGCTGCAACTAAGAGAACCTTTATAACAGGATCATTATACTTTTCAAGGTATAGTTGCCACAAAGAAACACCTTTTGAAGGGGTAATAATATTATTACCGTGTTTTTCACGGCTTTCAAGGACTTCCTTCTCCGTTAATCCTTTGTATTTGTTGTCAAATGAACTCATATTTTTTTGAATATTGTATGCAAAAATACACAATCTTTTCATATTTGCATACCTGCTCTTTCATTTTAAGTAGTTAAAAAAACAAATGCAAAAAAGAGTCAATACCTTTATGATATTAGAAGCTGTTTTTTACGATTAAAATTATTTTTTTTGTATTAAAAAACAATTTAATAGATAGTTTTGTTATATTGCGTAAGTGTTAAATAATAAAATGAAGTAATTATGAAAAAGTACATTTGTGTTGTTTGTGGATATGTTTACGATCCTGCTGAAGGAGATCCGGATAGTGGTATTGAACCAGGAACTGCCTTTGAAGATATACCGGAAGATTGGGTTTGTCCTCTTTGCGGAGTAGGTAAAGATGATTTTGAACTACATGAAGAGTAGGAATAAATAAAAAACAAAAAGGGTGCGAAAGCACCCTTTTTTGTTTTTTATCGTTCTGTCATTTTAACTTTGAACGTCTACAACTCCTGTGTAAGATTCTACTACGTTAACTACATAGTCTGCTAACTTTTCACACTCAATGATGATATCCATATAGTAAACTCCCATTTGATAGTCGTATTCTTTGTTGTTTACATCAAGGATGTTTTGATTTTTCAGCTGATTTCTATAGTTGTTTATTTCGTGTTCAATATTGAACGACTTATTTATATCAGTACTTTTGATTTCCATTTTATCTAAAAGCTCAATCATTTGGTTAATGGCATCTTTGGTTAAGCTCATCATAAAATGAATGTGTTCGTATTGTTTATCTACAAAGTCTAAACCGGTTTCACGTTTTCTGTTAATGATTCGGGCTAAGTTGTAACAACTGTCCCCAATACTTTCTATCTCGGTTACTTCCCGAAGCATGGTGCGAATTTTCAACTTACTTTCAGAGCTGAGCCTGCCTTCAGAAACCCGGTTCAGATAATCGGCAATCTCTATCTCCATATTGTCACTGATGTTTTCATATTTCTCAATTCGGCTGAATAGCTTATTGAATTCATCATCTTTCGTAATATGAAGCAGCTCTTCTACCATGCCATACATTCTGTGAATGCGTTTAGCAAATAAATTAATCTCTTTCTTTGCTTGTAATATAGAGAGCTCTGCCGTGGAAAGTAAACCTCCGGTGATGAAGCGCAATCTAGGTTCTTCATCTTCTTCTTTCATCTTAATTATTTTACATACTAGTTTCTTAATTGGGTTGATGAATCCAATTAATATGAGTACGTTACAGATGTTAAATATGGAGTGAAAAGCTGAAAGCTTATAAGAGGTGTCAACTGCTTGAGAGTCTGTGTGGAAGAATGTGTCAACAAACCATTCCACCATATTCATAAATGGATGGAAAATAATTAAAACCCATATAACTCCAACTACGTTGAAGAAGAAATGTGCAAAAGCGGCTCGTTTGGCCTGTGTATTGGCTGTTAATGCAGCTAAGTTTGCTGTAATGGTAGTACCAATATTTTCTCCTAATACCAATGCTGCTCCAAGTTCCAAACTAATCCAACCATTGGCAACCATAATGAGTGTAATGGCCATTGTTGCTGCTGAGGCTTGTACAATCATAGTCAGTATGGTTCCAATGAAGAGGAACAATAAGATTGAACCATAGCCCATATCTGTATATCTCTGAACAAAGGCTAACATTTCCGGATTTTGTTGCAGGTCGGGTGCGTTGGCCTGTAAAAGAGAAAGTCCCATAAACAGAAAGGCAAACCCAAAGATAAACTCACCAATTGATTTGCGTTTACTTTTGTTTGAGAACATTAAAGGAATGGCAAAGCCTAGCAGAGGAAGTGATAATGAGGCCATATTAACCTTAAACCCAAAGACTGAAATAATCCAGGCTGTAACGGTGGTACCAATGTTGGCTCCCATAATTACACTTATTGACTCAGCTAAGGTTAGAAGCCCCGCATTAACAAAACTCACAACCATAACCGTTGTAGCAGAGGAAGATTGGACGAGTGCGGTAATAAGCATACCTGTTAAAACTCCTGTTACCCGATTGGTTGTCATTGCGGTTAAAATATTTCTTAACTTATTACCCGCAACTTTTTGTAGGGCCTCGCTCATTATTTTCATTCCGTACAGGAACAAAGCGAGGGAACCTATAAGTTGTAAAAAATCATAAAAAGAATATTCCATCTTATTTTCTTAGGTTTTAGTCCTTCTTCTTGTAATAATTATTATATTTATTGTATTATCAAAATGAAGGATTATGAAAGAGTTGATTCAAATTTTTTGTAAAAATAACAATATTTCTAAAAGTTTCCCTATAGGGAGTTCACTTTTAGAAATATATGAGGGTTTTAATCTTAACTTACCTCACACAATTATGTGTGCAAAAGTAAACAATGTTACTGAAGGGTTAAAATATAAAGTGTTTAATTATAAAGATGTAGAATTTTTAGATTTAACTAGTCCTTCGGCAATGCGTGCTTATGTGCGTTCTTTATGTTTTGTTTTATATAAAGCAATAAAAGAGGTGTTCCCTGAAGGAAAACTTTGTGTGGAACATCCGGTATCCAAAGGTTATTTCTGTAATATAGATATTGGCAAACCATTAACCGATGAAGATGTTGCCGCTATTAAAGATAGAATGGGCGATATTATTGGTCAAGATCTTTCCTTTCATCGGATTGAGTGTCGGTCGGAAGATGCAATTGAAGTCTTTAGATCGCAAGATTTGATGGATAAAGTGAAGCTTCTTCAGTCAACCGGTTCACTTTACACCTATTATTATAAGCTAGGCGATTTAGTGGATTATTATTACGGTTGCTTAGTCCCTAGCACCAGCTATTTAACTATTTTCGATTTGATGCCCTATCACGATGGGGTTTTGCTTCGAATTCCAAGTAAAACAAACCCTCGGGTTTTAGATAGTTATGTAAAACAGAATAAGATGTTCGATGTGTTTAAGGAACACGTGGAATGGAGTAGAATTATGGGGGTTCGCAATGTAGGTGATATTAATGTTACCAGTGAAGAGGGGAATGCTACTTCTTTAATAAATGTGGCTGAGGCTCTTCAAGAAAAAAGAATTGGACAGATTGCTGATGATATTTATAATAGGGGGAAAAATGGAGATCGGATTCGTTTGATTTTAATTTCAGGTCCTTCTTCCTCAGGAAAAACAACTTTTAGTAAACGCTTATCCATACAGTTAATGACTAATGGAATAAAGCCCAGGCCCATTTCGTTGGATAACTATTTTGTTGAAAGAGAAGATACACCCAAAGATGAAAAAGGAGAGTACGATTTTGAGTCGCTTTATGCACTAGATCTGGACTTGTTTAATTCTCATATCAAAGCTCTGTTAGGAGGAGAAGAAATAGAGATGCCTCGTTTTAATTTTGCCACCGGAAAAAAGGAATATCGTGGTGATTTTTTGAAGTTGGAAGAAGATATGTTAGTTGTTTTAGAGGGCATCCATGCTTTAAATCCGGAGTTAACAGCGTACATCCCCGATCAGTACAAGTATAAAGTTTATGTTTCTGCATTGACTACCATATCTATTGATGATCATAACTGGATACCAACTACCGATAATCGTTTGATTCGTAGAATTATTCGTGATTTTTACTATCGAGGTTATTCGCCCCGAAATACAATATCCCGGTGGAACAGTATTCGCAAGGGGGAAGATAAATGGATATTTCCCTTTCAGGAAAATGCAGATGCTATGTTTAACTCTGCATTGCTTTTTGAACTTGCAGCTTTACGTTTGCACATAGAACCTATTTTAATGACAGTTCCACAAAATTCGCCCGAATATTCAGAAGCGTATCGATTATTGCGATTTATTCAATTGTTTACGCCAATTCAAGATAAGGAAATTCCTCCAACTTCTCTGCTCAGAGAGTTTATGGGGGGGAGTAGTTTTACTTATTAATGGAGTGAAAAATGGGCTTTTATGATCTCTCGATCTGAGCCTTGAGAGAGGGGTCTTTGATGCAGTTCACTCGGTCTAGGACTGAACCCTTGTCGGTCTAGGACTGAAGGGTGCTCGGTCTAGGACCGAAGGCCTTGCGGTCTAGGACCTCAAATCCTTATATTAAATATACAGTAAAAAAAGACCTAAAAAACAGGAATGTGTCCTTTTGCTTTTAGGTCTTTTTTTAGTCTATATTATTTAGAAAAGGACTAAAACCCGCCCTTGAATCACATTGATTTTTTCTCCTCCGGCTAAAGGAGATAGGTTGCCTAGTTTAATGTGTGAGTAGTTCATTTTGAAAGAGATGTATTTGTTCAGTTGATAATTTAGAGCAACCGACCAATCGCTCATTTTTCCTCCAAAGATATTTGCTTCCTCACAATCCAGGTCTGTATAGTCATAGCGAATCACCAATTCCAGATCTTTCGGTTTTAGCTGTCCTAAACGAGCTACGTTGGAAGAATAACTTTGTTTTCCTCCCAAAAGCAAATAGCTGATTTGCCCATAAATACCATTTGCCTGATAACTTGTTAGTTCGTTTCTGCGTTTTACATAAGAGTGAAAATATTCTCCCTGAAAAGATATTGGTCCTAGGGCACCAATAAGTTCAATAGCATATTTGGCTTGGTAATTTGCGTCAGTTATTGTGGCAGAGATAAAGTCTTTTTTCTTGATATGGCTTAAAAGAGGGCTACTATAGCGTATTATTCTGCTATTTTCTTTGTTTTCCTCTTCATTGATACCATTGGCATCTGCTTTTCTGTACGAACCAGCTAATCCAATATGAAAAATAGACCCCTCTTGTTGGAAAGGATTGAAAACAACTCTGGAGGTGGCAGCATATCCATCGTCACCTTCAGTACGATTACCCATTCCATTTCCATCTCCAAAGAATCCGGCACTGCCCCAAAAGTAAGAACTATGATAAACGTAAGCAATTCCCACTTTTCTGCCGGGAGCAAAAGCGTTTGTTGCACTACTTCCTGTGAAAAAGCGTAAGTTTTGAGCCCCTTCCATAGCATCTAAACCAAAAGGCTCAGCTTTGTGACCGGCAATAATCTCCGAACGACTGTTTATGGTATATTGCAAGAAGATGTCTTTAGGAGATATTTTATTTTCTGTAAACCCGAAATCTATGGTAGTACTCCAACTTTTGTAAGAAGCACTTAATCCTATGCGAGCCTCTGTAAAAGAAACCCCATTGCTTAATTGCGTATTGTCCTCTTTGAAGAACGCACCGTCTATAGCTAGTCGTCCTTTGGGTTTAACTGTTAATGTAGCTCCGTTAATTTCTTTATTTAAACTGTATTGTGCATAACCGGAAAAGGGAAAAAGGAGTATAGATAAACCAATAATGATGGCTTTTATGCTTTTATTCATAAATGGGTTTTGTTATAATGTTTTATTTTAGTTTGCAAACTTATAGCATTAATCACACAAAAACAAAAAGAAATCGTTACAAACCCATTACAAATCAAGGGTTTTCCGCTTCACAATATTAAGTTTTTAATAAAATTAAACATTTTTTTATTTAAATGCTTTGATTAAACATTTTATTTAGTATTTTGTTATCAGAAATAATAGGATAGACTTTTTAGTTTATAGAAATGTATTTTTAAAGTCTGTATAAACCTAATAGAGTAAAGTAGAAAAAAGAGTGTGTTTAATTTAAAAAAGAAGAATTATGTCAGAAGTATGTAAGTTTGAATATCGGGACGATGGTAGTAAAGGCTATACCATAAGTATTCAAGAGTTGGAACAAAGTAAAAAAAATACGAATCGGTTTGAATCAGAATCGGCAACCTATGTAGATGTACTACACTTTGTTAGAGATATATTAAGCTTATTGGATTTTTCTGGTATAATTCGAGAGAAAAAATGAAAGGAAAGATTACGGTAGTTATGACTTGAAGCGAGAGATTTAATAAAATACTCTCGCTTTTTTTATATTTTTGTTTCTCCTTCAATGAATTCTTCCACAAAAAAATTGGTTCCATCGAACACTACATAACTAAAATGAGTTATCCAATCACCTAGAATGGTCATTCTTGCAGTGCGTGTTAGTTGTAAGTCTAAAAGAATATGGCGGTGTCCGTAAATAAAGTAATTAATATTGGGGTGTTCCTTTAAATACTCTTTGGAATACAGCACCAAGAACTCTTTGTCTTCTCCCATATATTCCGGTTCTTTACCATCTTCTCTTTTGAGACGGCTGTTTTTTGCCCAGTTCATACCAAAAGGCAATGTCCATCTGGGGTGAATGGAGGAGAATAGTTTTTGGAGAAATTTTGAATGAAACATTTTACGAAGAAACTTAAATATAGGGTCGGGGTCTCCCAAGCCGTCACCGTGAGCTAAATAGAACTCTTTTCCATAAATTTCTGTTGTAAGGGGTTGGGTGTGAATAATCAATCCACACTCTTTTTGAAAATAATCTCCTAACCAAAGATCGTGATTCCCTATAAAATAATGTACTTCAATACCTTTGTCAGTTAGTTCGGAAAGCTTACCTAAGAAACGTGTATATCCTTTGGGGACAACCGTCTTAAATTCATACCAAAAATCAAACATATCTCCCATTAAATAAATAGCCGAAGCTTTATCTTTAATGCTATCCAAGAAGTTAACTAAGCGTCGCTCGTGCATTCTTGGATGTTTGATGGCTAACGAACCTAAATGTGCATCGGAAAGAAAATAAACATTTTTCATAAAAATGGAGATCTTTTTAGTTCTGTTAAAGGAAACCTAATTCCAAAAGTGCTTCTTCACTCATCATATCTTTTGACCAAGAGGGTTCAAATGTAAGGGTAATATTTACTTTTTCTACTCCCTCAATTGTTTCCACCTTTTGCTTTACATCTTCCAATATAAAATCGGCAGCCGGACAGTGAGGCGTGGTTAATGTCATTTCAAGATCAACCTCTTTGTTTTCTTTGACATCAATGTTGTAAATTAAGCCTAAATCGTATACGTTTACCGGTATTTCCGGATCGTATACAGTTTTGAGGCGATTTACTATTTTTTCTTCTAATGCGAATTTCTGATTCATAACTATCTATGTTTTACTCTAGTTTAATAACAAAGCTAAATATTTAATTGTTCTTATTGTAATTCAATAGTAAAATAAGTATCTCTTTATTCTTTTAATTTCCCAATTTAATTAAACCGAATTTGCGGTCAAAACAGTTGGTCAGAATAGTTCTAAACTATTTTCTTAGAAGAATTAAAGATATGTGCTTAGTCGATACCGGAATTTCTTTGGAGTAAACGTGTTAAAAATACAGGGTGATTCATTCTCGATTGAATCACCCTGTAGTAGAATATCATTTGCTATTAGGTTTGGTGATTAACATTCACAACCACATGATCCACAATCTTCTCCGGAACAACCACAGCCACCACTTAGTGATTCAGCCATTTCTTCCATTTCTTTGATGCTGGCAGGTCTGGCTTCTAAAATAGTACCCACAAAGTTTAACTCTTCACCAGCTAGTGGGTGATTCATATCCATTACCACTACTTCTTCCTTGATTTCAATTACCACTCCGTTTAATTGATTTCCTGTTGAATCTAAAAGAGGCAATACGTTTCCAGGAACTACACGCTCATCATCAAATTTGCCATCTACTTCAAAGATGTTTTTAGGTAGTTCAATAACATACTCTTCATCATACTCTCCATATGCATTCTCTGGGCTTACGGTAAAGTCAAATGAATCTCCTTTATTTAAATCTTTAACTTGTAATTCAAACTCATTAAATGTTATCCCTAATCCGGTAACAAATTGAAAAGGGCGATCAAGAGTAGCTTCTTCAACTAAATCTTTTCCTTCTTCGTCCGTTACATATAGTTTATAGGCAATAGCCATATACTTATTTTCCACTGTTTCCATTTGTAATTCTTCTCGTTAAGTTTATATTGAATTAATTATGAGGCAAATATAAGAACTTTTCATCGATTATATTTTAACAAAAACATTAATTCTATCTATTATGTATGAATATTGTTTTTTTTATTCTTTCTTATTGTGTACGAATTGTAATAATCTACAACAAAAGAACCCGAAAGAGCTTTAAATGTAAACTTTTTGATGTTTTTTTATGATACTTCGCTTGTTAGTTAAGAAAAAGAATTTAACTTTGTCTTTTAGAAAATGAAAATAGATTATGATTAATCGTATAGTTAATATAAACCTAGTGGTCCTTTCTATTATTCGTCTAGTAGTTATTCCTATTAGAGCGTGAGGAGGGTTTATGTAGTTATATGAGCTATAATAAAAATAAAAGATGAAGCCTTTCTCGTAAACAGAGAAAGGCTTTTTTATATTAAATAAGAAGAAGAAATGAAAAACAAACTTCGCAGTGCAGTTAGCACACAGGGTAGACGAATGGCAGGAGCACGAGCTTTATGGGCTGCCAATGGAATGAAGAAAGAACAGTTGGGTAAACCTATTATTGCTATTGTCAACTCGTTTACTCAATTTGTTCCGGGTCACGTTCATCTGCACGAGATAGGACAGTTTGTAAAAAGTGAAATAGAGAAGCAAGGTTGCTTTGCTGCAGAATTCAATACCATTGCCATTGACGATGGAATAGCTATGGGGCACGATGGAATGCTTTATTCTTTGCCTTCAAGAGATTTAATTGCAGATAGTGTGGAATATGTTGTGAATGCTCATAAGGTGGATGCAATGATTTGTATCAGTAATTGTGATAAGATTACACCCGGGATGCTGATGGCTGCTTTGCGTTTAAATATCCCAACTCTCTTTGTATCGGGGGGACCTATGGAAGCGGGTAAGTTGGGCAATCGCAAGCTAGACTTAATCGATGCTATGATTCAATCAGCCGATAGTACAGTTAGTGATGAGCAAGTGAGCGAGATAGAGCAACAAGCTTGTCCTACTTGTGGTTCCTGCTCGGGAATGTTTACAGCTAACTCTATGAATTGCTTAAATGAAGCCATTGGTTTGGCTTTACCCGGTAATGGCACTCTTTTGGCAACCCATAAAAATAGAAAGAAGTTGTTTCAGGAAGCCGCAAATAAAATAGTGGAAATTACTTATAAATATTATCAAGAGGGTGATGAAACCGTTTTACCTCGTAATGTGGCAACAAAAGAGGCTTTCTTAAATGCTATGACGTTGGATATTGCAATGGGTGGATCAACAAATACAGTGCTACATCTTTTGGCTATGGCACAAGAGGCAGAGGTAGATTTCTCTATGGATGATATTGATTTTCTTTCCAGACGTACTCCTTGTTTGTGTAAAGTTTCCCCTAATACCCCCCTCTATCACATTCAAGATGTAAATAGGGCAGGAGGAATTATGGGTATATTAGGTGAACTTGAAAAGGGAGGGTTAATTAATGGAGATGTCCATCGTGCCGATGGTTTGACGCTGAGTGAAGCTATTAAAAAATATTCCGTAACCTCTTCTGTTGCTAATGATGAAGATGTGAAACGATATTTGAGTGCACCGGGAAACCGATTCAATTTAGTTTTAGGTTCTCAAGATAATTATTATGAATCATTAGATACCGACAGAGAAAAAGGTTGCATTCGGAGTATAGAAAATGCCTATAGTGTCGATGGAGGTTTGGCGGTGTTAAAAGGAAATATTGCACAAGATGGTTGTGTAGTCAAGACGGCCGGTGTGGATGAGGAAATTCTCAAATTTAAAGGAAAGGCCAAAGTTTTCGATTCTCAAGAGGCAGCTTGTGATGCTATTCTGAATGATGAAATTGTAAAAGGCGATGTTGTTATTATTATATATGAAGGGCCTAAGGGAGGTCCCGGGATGCAAGAAATGTTATATCCTACTTCTTACTTAAAATCCAAGCACTTAGGAAAGGATTGTGCTTTGATTACCGATGGAAGATTTAGTGGAGGAACTTCAGGTTTGAGCATTGGACACGTCTCCCCAGAGGCAGCGGCTGGTGGCACTATAGGAAAAGTGAAAACCGGCGACTTAATTGAAATAGATATTCCGGGCCGTACAATAAATGTACTGGTTTCAGAGGAGGAGTTAAATAATCGATCTTTTCATACATTAACTCGTGAGAGAAACATACCTAAAAGTCTGAGAGCATATGCCAGTATGGTGAGTTCTGCAGATAAGGGGGCTGTGCGTATCATTGATTGAGAGTGATAGAGTGAGTTTATATCACAGGGGTTTGATTTGATATTTTTGAATTATGGAAAAAGAAAGAATTACAGGATCAAGGGCATTAATAAAATCGTTAATTCACGAAGGAGTAGATACTGTTTTTGGTTATCCGGGTGGAGCAATAATGCCTGTTTATGATGAAATATATAAGCAAGAAGAGCTCAAGCATATTTTAATGAGACACGAGCAGGGTGCAACCCACGCAGCTGAAGGTTATGCTCGTGTTTCCGGAAAAGTAGGAGTTTGTATTGTAACTAGTGGGCCTGGAGCAACCAACACATTAACGGGTATAGGTGATGCTATGCTAGATAGTACTCCTTTGGTTGTAATTGCCGGGCAAGTGGCTTCATCGGCACTGGGAACAGATGCTTTTCAGGAAATCGACTTAGTTAGTGTTTCACAACCAATAACAAAATGGAGTTACCAAATTCGTAAGGCAGAGGATATACCCTGGGCAGTTGCTCGAGCATTTTATATTGCAAAAAGTGGCAGACCCGGTCCTGTTATCCTTGACTTTGCAAAAGATGCACAAATCTCTTCTTTTGAATATGCTCCCTATAACTTGAATTTTATAAGAAGTTATGAACCGGTACCCGAGTTGTCTCCTCAGGCCATTCGTGAGGCCATTCAATTAATCAATGAGTCAAAAAAGCCTTTGGTTTTAGTAGGACAGGGGGTGGAGCTGGGAAATGCACATCAGGAACTTTTAGCCTTTGTGGAAAAAGCTCAAATGCCGTTTGGCTGTACATTGTTAGGATTGTCTGCTATCCCCTCTAATCATCCATTGAATCAGGGAATGTTAGGTATGCACGGAAACTTAGTACCTAACAGAATGACAAATGAATGTGATTTGCTGATTGCTGTAGGGATGCGTTTTGATGATCGGGTAACAGGAGATTTAAAGACCTATGCCAAGCAAGCCAAGGTAATCCATTTTGATATTGATGCTGCTGAAATCAATAAGAATGTTGAGGTAGATGTTGCGTTATTGGGAGATTGTAAAGAGAGTCTTCCTTTGGTTACAGAAGGAATTGAAAAGGTGAATTATCGTGCAGAGTGGATTCAAAGCTTTGAAAGCTATGCTAGAAAAGAACAAGAAACAGTAATAAAGAAAGATTTAACTCCTGTGTCGGGAGATATCACGATGGGGGAAGTGGTTTTTGGTGTGTCTGAGGCTACCAATCACGAGGCTATTTTAGTTACTGACGTGGGACAAAACCAGATGGCTGCCGCACGTTATTTCCAGTTTTCTCAGAAAAGAAGCATTGTTACTTCAGGAGGGTTGGGAACTATGGGGTTTGGTTTGCCTGCCGCCATAGGAGCACAATTTGGTGCCCCTGACCGTATGGTTTGCTTATTCTTGGGAGATGGAGGCTTGCAAATGAATATACAAGAGTTTGGAGTCATAATGGAAACTCGGGTTCCTGTAAAGGTGATTTTGTTAAATAACTCATTTTTGGGAATGGTGCGTCAATGGCAGGAGTTGTTTTTTGATAAACGATACTCCTTTACCCCTATGTCAAATCCGGATTTTGTGGCTATCGCTGCAGCTTATGATATTCCGGCCAAAAGAGTAACTAAGAGAGAGGAGTTAGCTGAAGCTATTAATGAAATGGTATCAACTGAAGGTGCATACTTTTTAGATGTATGTGTGGAGAAAGAAGGGATGGTTTATCCTATGACTCCTGCCGGAGGTACTGTAAATAAAATGTTATTAGGAGATTAAGACAATGAAAGATACATTATATACCTTAACGGTTCATTCAGAGAATATTGCAGGGGTATTGAACAAAATAACCACTATCTTTACTCGCCGTCAGCTAAATATTGAAAGTTTGAATGTTTCTGCTTCTGCACTTCACGGCATTCATAAGTATACCATTACTACCTATAGTGATGAGTCAACAATGAAGAAGGTTACTAAGCAGATAGAAAAAATTATTGATGTGCTTAAAGCCGATTATTATACGGATGATGAGATTTTTTACAGGGAAATAGCCTTATATAAAATTCCAACTCAAAGTTTAGTGGAAAGTAATTCGGTTGAAATGTTGATAAGTAGGCATAATGCACGTATTATTGAGGTGAATGAAACCTATACTGCGATTCAAAAAGCGGGAACAACAGAAGAAACAACAGCACTTTATGACGATTTGGAGCAAATAGGTATTTTGCAGTTTGTACGTTCAGGCCGTATTGCAGTAACAAAGAGCCACGTAGAAAAGCTCAATGAGTATTTAGCTTATCGTGAAGCGCAATATAAATTGTTAGAAAATAAAAATGGAGAGTAAAGGCGTAAATAAAGTTGGAAGTTATGAAATAGTGGCGGAGCCCTTCCACGTAGATTTTAATGGAGAGTTAACTTTAGGTGTTTTAGGAAATCATTTATTGAACTGTGCCAGTTTTCATTCTGCAGAAAGAGGTTTTGGTATTGCATCTTTGAATGAAGAGAACTACACGTGGGTGCTATCTCGCTTAGCTATTGAGATTAAACAGATGCCTAAAGAATATGAAAAATTCACTATAGAAACTTGGGTGGAAGATGTTTACAAACTTTTTACTGATCGTAATTTTTTAATATTAAATAGTGAAGGAGAGGAAATAGGTTATGCCCGTTCCATTTGGGCTATGATAAACATGGAAAATCGTATGCCGGCTAATCTTTTTGAAATTCACGGAGATGAGATGCAGAAATATGTGTTAGCCAAAACTTTACCTATTGATAAACCTTCACGTATTAAGGTACGGGCTTCTGAGCCTGTATACTCACATACAGCTAAATATTGTGATATAGATATCAATGGTCACGTAAATAGTATGAGATACATTGAGCATATATTAGATTTATACCCTAAGACGCTGTATGAATCCAAACGAATTCAGCGTTTTGAAATGGCTTATGTAACAGAGAGTTATTATGATGATCGGTTAGACTTCTTTATGGATAGTTTAGGAGATGACCATTATAACATTGATGTAAAGAAAGAAAATGGTGAAACTGTTTGTCGGTCAAAAATCGTTTTCAAGTAAGTTTTAGCAGTAAAGAATGCAATGATATAAAATATAATTAACAAAAAAAGAAGAAGAAAAATGGCAAAAATGAATTTTGGAGGAACAATAGAAAACGTTATTACACGTGAAGAATTTCCTTTAGAAAAAGCACACGAGGTATTAAAAGATGAAGTTATTGCTGTAATTGGTTATGGAGTACAAGGTCCAGGACAAGCTTTAAATTTAAGAGATAATGGCTTCAATGTAATTGTTGGACAGCGTAAAGGTAAAACTTGGGATAAGGCAGTTGCTGATGGTTGGGTTCCCGGAGAAACTCTTTTTGAGATTGAAGAAGCTTGTGAAAAAGGAACCATCATTGAATACTTGCTTTCTGATGCTGCACAAATTGAGCTTTGGCCAACCGTTAAAGGGCAGTTATCAAAAGGAAAAGCGTTGTATTTTTCTCATGGTTTTGGTGTTACATATAAAGATCGTACAGGAATCATTCCTCCTGCTGATGTTGATGTTATTTTGGTTGCTCCAAAAGGTTCAGGAACATCACTCCGTAGAATGTTCCTTGAAGGTAGAGGTTTGAACTCCTCGTATGCCATTTTCCAAGATGCAACCGGTAAAGCTACTGAAAGAGCTATAGCTTTAGGTATTGGTGTTGGTTCGGGCTATTTGTTTGAAACCACCTTTGAGCGTGAAGTGTTTTCCGATTTAACAGGTGAAAGAGGTACTTTAATGGGAGCTATTCAAGGAATACTTCAAGCACAATATGAAACGCTTCGTGAAAATGGACATACTCCATCTGAAGCATTCAATGAAACAGTAGAAGAATTGACTCAGTCGCTTATGCCACTGTTTGCAGAAAATGGTATGGATTGGATGTATGCTAACTGTTCTACTACTGCTCAAAGAGGAGCTTTAGATTGGATGACTCCTTTTTATGAAGCCACAAAACCTGTGTTTGAAAAACTATATAACGAAGTAAAAGTGGGAAATGAAGCACAACGTTCCATTGATTCCAATTCTCAAGAAGATTATCGCGAGAAATTAAATGAGGAATTACGTGAGCTACGTGAAAGCGAAATGTGGCAAACCGGAGCTGTGGTAAGAAAGCTTCGTCCGGAAAACAACTAATTTGTCTATAAATGGACTAAAAAATGGAGAGTAAAACTTACTCTCCATTTTTTTTGAGATCTATAGAACAGCTTAGTATTCAGTAGTTAGAGGTGTTTTTTAGTTCTATAGGATTTTATAGTTATCGTTAACGTATTTTTTAGTTTACATCTACCCCATTTAATAAAAATAGCTTTATTTTACGGAATAAATAAAAAAGGCCTTTGTGGACTTCCAATGTTAAACAGGATATTAGCTCTGTCTTGAAAATAATACCGGAGGATTCATAAGGTCTTTTTTTTATTTTTAAATGCTTCGTCAACTCTTTCCTGTTTAAATATCTATTTTTCGTAAATCTTTGGCTTTTGTTCTCCATATAGCTGTTTATTTTATGGAATAAACTAGCTCAATTAAAAAGAAAGTGTTATTTTGTCTTAAACATTCCCCTTGATTAATTCCTTTATAAAAACAGAAAGAAAAACAATGGTTAAAGTTAATTCGGGTACTTTATGTAAATACGATTAAATATATATCCGTTTTTCTTTCTCTACTTAAAAAGGATGTGTTGCACGCTGTATGTTTGAATTGAAGGGGAAAAGAGAGAACTATTAAAACATAAAAGAACCGATTAATCTTTAGAAACAGTTTAATTAAAGAAAAACTTCTTTAATCCTTTGCCTGATAAAGGTATTTCTTCTATTTTTGTGTTAATAAATATAACTAATAAAGACCTTTTCTAGATAATTATCAATAAATCAATTAAATAATTAAAATCAATCATCTATGTGGTTAATTAATTCATCTGTAGGAAGGAAAGTGGTGATGAGTATCACAGGACTCGCGCTTATCCTTTTCTTAACGTTTCACATGTCGATGAACATAGTGGCAATCTTCTCCGAGAATGCATACAATATGATTTGTGAGTTTCTTGGAGCAAACTGGTATGCCTTAGTGGCAACCTTGGGATTAGCAGCTTTGTTTATTCTTCACATTTTTTACGCTATTTGGCTGACCTTACAAAACCAAAAAGCACGTGGTAATGAAAAATATGCCGTTTATAATCGTAATAAAAAAGTGGAGTGGTCATCCCAAAACATGTTTGTTTTAGGATTTGTAGTTGTTTTAGGTCTGGGACTACATTTATTTAACTTCTGGTATAACATGCAGTTCCAAGAAATAATTGGAAATCATAGTGTTTCGTTAGGAGGAGCTACTTATGCTGTTACAGATGGTGCCGGTTTTATTAAATATACCTTTACTCAGCCATTATATATTGTATTATATGTAATCTGGCTTATTGCTTTGTGGTTACACTTAAATCATGGTTTTTGGAGTGCTTTGCAATCTATGGGATGGAGTAATGATATATGGTTTAAGCGTTGGAAAGTGACTTCTACAGTTTATACTACACTGTTGATTTTGGGATTTGCTTCTGTCATGGTAGTATTTTTTGTTAAATCATTGATGTAAAATCGATTCAAGGATATTATTTCAACTCTTTAAAAATTGTATACTAAGATTATGACTAAAATAAATTCAAAGATTCCACAAGGCCCATTGGCTGAAAAATGGACAAATTATAAGGCATCACAGAAACTTGTAAATCCAGCAAATAAAAGACGTCTTGATATTATTGTTGTAGGAACAGGGTTAGCGGGTGCTTCAGCTGCTGCTTCACTAGGTGAACTTGGTTTTAATGTTTTGAATTTCTGTATTCAAGACTCTCCTCGCCGTGCACACTCAATTGCTGCACAGGGAGGTATTAATGCGGCAAAAAATTATCAAAACGATGGCGACTCTGTTTATCGTTTATTCTATGATACTATTAAAGGTGGCGATTACCGTTCAAGAGAGGCTAATGTTTATCGGTTAGCTGAGGTTTCTAATGCCATCATTGATTTATGTGTGGCACAAGGTGTTCCTTTTGCTCGTGAATACGGTGGTACTTTAGCTAACCGCTCTTTTGGTGGTGCACAGGTATCTCGTACTTTTTATGCTAGAGGTCAAACCGGTCAGCAATTGCTCTTGGGTGCATACTCTGCGTTGAGTCGTCAAATAGCTAAAGGAACAGTAAAATTATATACTCGTCACGAAATGATGGACGTAGTTCTTGTAGATGGAAGAGCTCGTGGTATTATTGCTCGTGATTTAATTACAGGTGAGTTACAACGTTTTGCGGCTCATGCAGTGGTTGTGGGTACAGGAGGATATGGTAATGCTTTCTTCTTATCTACCAATGCGATGGAATCTAACGGTTCTGCTGCTATTCAATGTTATAAAAAAGGAGCACTTTTTGCTAATCCTTGTTTTGCTCAAATTCACCCTACTTGTATTCCTGTTCATGGTGATAAGCAATCTAAACTAACTTTGATGTCTGAATCGTTACGTAACGATGGACGTATTTGGGTACCAAAGAAAAAAGAAGATGCTATAGCACTTCAAAAAGGAACTAAAAACGCTAACGATATTCCTGATGAGGATAGAGATTTTTATCTAGAGCGTCGTTATCCGGCTTTTGGTAACTTAGTTCCTAGAGACGTGGCTTCTCGTGCTGCAAAAGAGCGTTGTGATGCCGGTTTCGGAGTTAACAATACAGGTCTTGCTGTATTCCTAGACTTTAAATATGCTATTGATCGTTTAGGAAAAGATGTTGTAGCCGATCGTTATGGAAACTTATTCGATATGTATGAGGAGATTACTGACGTAGATCCATATACAAATCCAATGATGATTTTCCCTGCCATTCACTATACAATGGGTGGACTTTGGGTTGATTATGAATTGATGACAAATATCCCCGGATTATTTGCTATTGGTGAGGCTAACTTCTCAGATCACGGTGCTAACCGTTTAGGAGCGTCAGCGTTGATGCAAGGTTTAGCCGATGGTTATTTCATCTTACCTTATACTATACAAAATCATTTATCCGATCAAATTCAAGTACCTAGATTCTCTACTGACTTAAAAGAGTTTGAGGAAGCAGAAAAGCAAATCTTGGCTACAATGAATAAGATTAAAGCAGTTAATGGTAAACATTCTGTAGATCATATTCATAAGGATTTAGGTCACGTAATGTGGGATTTTGTAGGAATGTCTCGTACAAAAGAATCTTTAGAAAAAGCAATTGTTGAGCTAGAGAGAGTAAGAAAAGATTTCTGGAGTAATGTTCGTGTTCCTGGTGAAGTGAACGACTTAAATATTGAACTTGAAAAAGCTCTTCGTTTAGCTGATTTCATTGATGTGGGTATCTTAATGGCTTATGATGCTTTGAATCGTAAAGAATCATGTGGTGGTCATTTCCGTGAAGAATATCAAACTCCTGAAGGAGAAGCTCTTCGTGATGATGCAGAATTTAACTATGTGGCTTGTTGGAAATATACAGGCAGTGATTCTGCTCCTGAGATGATAAAAGAACCTCTTGATTATGAGTTCATTAAGGTAGAAACACGTGACTATAAATCTTAAAAAACGAAAAAAATGGATAATACTATAAATTTTACGCTGAGAGTTTGGCGCCAAAGAGGTCCTAAAGTAAAGGGGGCTTTTGAGAATTTTGAAATGAAGGATATTCCAACTGATACTTCTTTCTTAGAAATGTTGGATATCTTGAACGAACAATTGATTAACGATGGCAGAGAGCCGGTTGTTTTTGATCACGATTGTAGAGAAGGTATTTGTGGAATGTGTTCGCTTTATATAAATGGTCGTCCTCATGGACCTAAGGGTGGGGTTACTACCTGTCAGGTTTATATGAGAAGCTTTAAAACAGGAGATACAGTAACTGTTGAACCATGGCGTTCAGCCGGTTTCCCTGTCATTAGAGACTTAATGGTAGATCGTTCTGCTTATGATAAAATTATTCAAGCAGGAGGTTACATTAATGTAAACACTGGTGGTACACCCGATGCAAATAACATTTTAGTACCCAAAGACATCGCAGAGAAATCTATGGATGCGGCATCTTGTGTGGGTTGTGGTGCTTGTGTTGCTGCTTGTAAAAATGGTTCAGCTATGTTGTTCGTTTCGGCTAAAATGAGTCAATTGAACTTGTTGCCACAAGGTAGAGCTGAGGCTGCACGTCGTGCAAAAGCAATGGTATCTAAAATGGACGAATTAGGTTTTGGTAACTGTACCAATACGCGTGCTTGTGAAGCTGAGTGTCCTAAGCAGATTACTATTAGCAACATTGCTAGACTGAACCGCGACTTCATTAAAGCAAAAGTAAAAGACTAATAAAGTTTAGTTTCTGTATAACTTTGAAAAGGGGATATCAAAAGATATCCCCTTTTTTATGTAGTGTGCGTTATTTGTCTTTTTGGAAACCGATTATATCCCTTTTCTCTTTATAATCTTTATTAGTATTCAGGTCTCTTTTTATTCCTCATTTGTTGGTCTTAGACCCAATGCCCTTCGGTCCTAGACCGAGCACCCTTCAGTCCTAGACCGACAGG